>NZ_AMPR02000435.1:0-19898 GCF_000307735.3 Cupriavidus sp. HPC(L)
CCCGCCGTGAATGGGGCTGCCGCCGACGTGACGCCCGCCGACGCGGCCGCGCAGGAAGACGCCGCGATCCGCGACCTGCTGCAACTGCGCACCCGCAATCTGGCGCGCTACACCTGCCGCGAGTGCGGCTTCCGCGCGCGCCTGTTCTACTGGCAGTGCCCCGGCTGCAACCGCTGGGAATCCTACGCGCCGCGGCGCACCGAAGCGCTCGGCTGAGTCCGCGTCCAGCCTGATCCGCCCCGTCTCACGGAGTCGTTCTCATGAAAGTCACCATCATCGGCAGCGGTTATGTCGGCCTGGTCACCGGCGCCTGCCTGGCCGAGCTCGGCAACGATGTGTTCTGCCTCGACGTCGATGAAGAAAAGATCGCGCTGCTCAACGATGGCGGCGTGCCGATCTACGAGCCCGGCCTGAAGGACCTGATCCAGCGCAACCGCGAAGCCGGGCGGCTGGTGTTCTCCACCGACGTCGCGGCCGCGGTCGACCATGCCGACGTGCAGTTCATCGCCGTTGGCACGCCGCCGGACGAGGACGGTTCGGCCGACCTGCAGTATGTGCTGGCGGCCGCCCGCAATATCGGCCGGCATATGACCGGCTTCAAGATCGTGGTCGACAAGTCGACCGTGCCGGTCGGTACCGGCGACCGCGTCGCAGCCGTGATCCGCGAGGAGCTCGCCGCGCGCGGGCTCGAGGACCTGCAGTTCTCGGTGGTCTCCAATCCCGAATTCCTGAAGGAAGGCGCCGCGGTCGAGGACTTCATGCGGCCCGACCGCATCGTGCTCGGCTGCAACAACGACGCCGCCGGCCGCCATGCCAAGGCCATCATGCGGGCGCTGTACGCGCCGTTCAACCGCAACCACGAGCGCACCTTCTACATGGACGTGCGCTCGGCCGAGTTCACCAAGTACGCGGCCAACTCGATGCTGGCGACGCGCATCTCGTTCATGAACGAGCTGGCCAACCTGGCCGACGAGGTCGGCGCCGATATCGAGCTGGTGCGCCTGGGAATCGGCTCCGATCCGCGGATCGGCTACAGTTTCCTCTATGCCGGCGCGGGCTACGGCGGCTCGTGCTTTCCCAAGGACGTGCAGGCGCTGATGCGCACCGCCGCCGCGAGCGGCAAGGCGATGCGGGTGCTGGAGGCCGTCGAGGCGGTCAACGAGGCGCAGAAGCGCGTGCTCGGCGACAAGGTCGTGCGGCGCTTCGGCGAGGACCTGAGCGGGCGCACCTTCGCGATCTGGGGCCTGGCGTTCAAGCCCAATACCGACGACATGCGCGAGGCGCCGTCGCGCGTGCTGGCGCGCGAGCTGGTCTCGCGCGGCGCGTCGCTGCGGGTGCACGACCCGGTCGCGATGCAGGAAGCGCGGCGCGCGCTGGCGCAGGACCTGGCCGGCATCGAAGGCGGCTTCGCGCGCGTGACGTTCTGCGACGCGCAGATGGAGACGCTGGACGGCGCCGACGCGCTGGCCATCGTCACCGAATGGAAGGTGTTCCGCAGCCCGGACTTCGCGCAGATCCGGCGCCGCCTGAAGACGCCGGTCGTGTTCGACGGGCGCAATCTGTATGAGCCGGCCGCGATGCAGGAGGCCGGTATCGAATATCACGCGATCGGCCGGCCCGCGGCGGCGGCCTGACGCAACATGCCGGTGCGGCCGCCGGGCGGCGCGCCGGCCAAAAGGAAGCTCATGAACAGGAACCCGATCTCTCGCGAACAGATCCAGCAATCGCGCATCCTGGTGGTGGGCGACATGATGCTGGACCGCTACTGGTTCGGCGATGTCGAACGGATCTCGCCGGAGGCCCCGGTCCCGGTGGTCCAGGTCAAGCGCAGCGAGGAGCGCCTGGGCGGCGCCGCCAATGTGGCGCGCAACGCCGCCGCGCTGGGCGCGTCGGTCGGCATGCTGGGAGTGGTCGGCGACGACGAACCCGGCAGCATGCTGGAGAACCTGCTGACTGCCGAACACGTGCAGCCGTTTCTCCACCGCGACCGCAGCGTCAACACGACGATCAAGCTGCGCGTGGTCGCGCACCAGCAGCAGCTGCTGCGCGTCGACTTCGAGAACCCGCCGGCGCACGAGGTGCTGCTGTCGGTGCAGGACCGTTTCCAGGCGCTGATCGGCGACTACCAGGTGCTGGTGCTGTCCGACTACGGCAAGGGCGGGCTGACCCATGTCGCGCGCATGGTCGAAGGCGGACGCGCCGCCGGCAAGATGGTGCTGGTCGACCCGAAGGGCGACGACTATTCGCGCTATCGCGGCGCCACGCTGATCACGCCGAACCGCGCGGAGATGCGCCACGTGGTGGGTGCCTGGAAGACCGAGGCCGACCTGACCATCCGCGCGCAGAACCTGCGCCGCGCGCTGCAGCTCGAAGCGCTGCTGCTGACGCGCTCCGAGGAGGGCATGACGCTGTACACGGAGGCCGAAGTGCTGCACGTCTCCGCGCAGGCGCGCGAGGTCTACGACGTGTCGGGCGCCGGCGATACCGTGATCGCGACGCTGGCCACGATGCTCGGCGCCGGCATTCCGCTGAAGGAAGCGGTGCAGCATGCCAACCGCGCCGGCGGCATCGTCGTCGGCAAGCTGGGCACGGCCGTGGTCAGCTACCCCGAACTGTTCGGCGCGGCGCAAGGCTGACGCCCCTTATCACTGCTGGATTCACCATGACCATCATCGTCACCGGCGCCGCCGGTTTCGTCGGCAGCAACCTCGTCAAGGGGCTGAACGAGCGCGGCGAGAACAACGTCATCGCGGTCGACAACCTGACCCGCGCCGACAAGTTCCACAACCTGGTCGATTGCGAGATCGCCGACTACCTGGACAAGACCGACTTCCTGGACCGCTTCGCGCGCGGCGAATTCGGCAAGGTCCGCGCGATCTTTCATGAAGGCGCCTGTTCGGACACGATGGAGACCGACGGCCGCTACATGATGGAGAACAACTACCGCTACACCAAGGCGCTAATGGAAGCGTGCCTGGAGCAGGGCGTGCAGTTTCTCTATGCGTCGTCGGCCGCCACCTACGGCGCCTCGCAGACGTTCAAGGAAGACCGCGAATACGAGAAGCCGCTGAACGTCTACGGCTACTCGAAGTTCCTGTTCGACCAGCTGGTGCGGCGCACGCTGCCGAACGCCCACTCGCAGATCGTCGGCTTTCGCTACTTCAACGTCTACGGCCCGCGCGAGGCGCACAAGGGCCGCATGGCTTCGGTGGCCTTCCACAACTTCAACCAGTTCCGCGCGGACGGCACCGTCAAGCTGTTCGGCGAATACGGCGGCTATGGCCCCGGCGGCCACAGCCGCGACTTCGTCTCGGTCGAGGACGTGGTCAAGGTCAACCTGTTCTTCCTGGACCATCCCGAGAAGTCTGGCATCTTCAATCTCGGTACCGGGCGCGCGCAGCCGTTCAACGACATCGCCACCACCGTGGTCAACACGCTGCGCGGCGCGGAAGGCAAGCCGCCGCTGACGCTGGAGGAGATGGAGCAGGAAGGGCTGATCGAATACATCAAGTTCCCCGATGCGCTGCGCGGCAAGTACCAGTGCTTCACGCAGTCCGACGTCTCGCGCCTGCGCGGCGCCGGCTATACCGCGCCGTTCTATACGGTCGAGGAAGGCGTGGCGCGTTATTGCCGCTGGCTGCTCGAGCGCGGGGGCTGAAGACTCAGCCGCCGCTCTCCGACTGTCGTTTCGCCGCAAACCGGCGCCGGGCTTTCCGCGCAAACCGCGTCAACATTTGTTGCGCGGCGCGCCGCCCCCCTTCCTGGCTCTTATGCTCGGCCTACCCCGTCGCGACGACGGGGCGGCATGCCCGCCCGGGCATCGCCAACGAAGCCGAACTCCGGTCACCGGAGAAGGAGCCTGTTCATGATCAAGCAAACCTTGCTGGCGCTGGCGTGCTGCCTGGGCATGTCGATGGCGCTGGCCGGCAGCGCACTGGCCGCTGTCGACGTCAACAGTGCCGACGAGGCGGCGCTGACCACGGTCAAGGGAATCGGACCCGCGATGGCGCGCCGGATCGTCGAGGAACGCGGCAAGCAGGGCGCGTTCAAGGACGCCACCGACCTGGCCGAGCGGGTCAAGGGTCTGGGGCCAAAGTCGGTCGTGCGTCTGCAGGGCGAGGGGCTGAACATCGGCAAGGGCGGGGCGCCGGCCGCAGCCAGGAGCGGCAAGCCGGGCGCCGCCACGCCAACGGCGGCGGTCGCGCCGGCCGGCAAGGGTTCGGGCAAGACCGCCAGGACCGCACACTGAGCGGCACGGCGCCGGCCGCCCGTCCTTGCTGCCGTTCTTGCTGCCGACCTGTGCTGGTACGGCTCGTGCTAACGCCTGAGCGGCACCGCGATGTCGCAGCGCCGCCAATCGGATGCCGTGGCGCTTCGCAGGCCCAAGGCCACAGAGTATGATGCGGGCGCTGCGGCAGGGCGCCTCCTTCGTCTCTCCAGCCGGATCTCTCCAACGGGGAGCGAAGCGGGCCGGCGGCGCCCCCGCGGACCACGACACACCACAACACATCCAACACATCACCGGGAACGGCCGGGCGCGGCGCGCCGGCGGCCACCTCGGAACGGGAGCTCAACGATGGCGAATGGCGACGAGGCGGGATTCCTGCCGCGCTGGACACTGAAGACCGAGGGCGTGATCGCGCCCGATGAACGGCTGCCCGCGGGGCAGACCGTGCTGGCCGGCATCCAGCACGTGGTGGCGATGTTCGGCTCGACCGCGATCGCGCCGATCCTGATGGGCTTCAATCCCAATATCGCGATCCTGTTCTCGGGCATCGGCACGCTGATCTTCTTCCTGTGCGTGCGCGGCCGCGTGCCGAGCTACCTCGGTTCGAGCTTCGCCTTCATCGCGGTCGTGATCGCCGCCACCGGCTATGCCGGCAGCGGCCCCAATCCGAACATTCCGCTGGCGCTGGGCGGCATCATCGCCGCCGGCCTGCTTTATACCGTGATCGGCCTGGTGGTGCAGGCCGCCGGCTATGGCTGGGTCGAGCGGCTGATGCCGCCGGTGGTGACCGGCGCCATCGTCGCCGCGATCGGGCTGAATCTGGCGCCGGTCGCCGTCAAGGCGGTCAGCGCCGCCGCGCTCGATACCTGGATCGGCCTGCTGACGGTGGTCGCGGTCGGGCTGGTCGCGGTGCGCGCGCCGGGCATGATCGGCCGGCTGCCGGTGCTGATCGGCGGGCTGATCGGCTATCTGGCCTACTGGGTCTGCGCCAATGCGTTCGGCCTGGGCAAGCCGATCGACTTCTCGGGAGTCGCCAGCGCCAGCTGGTTCGGCCTGCCGGCCTTCACCACGCCGGTGTTCGAGCTGAACGCGATGCTGCTGATCGCGCCGGTGGCGATCGTGCTGGTCGCGGAAAACCTCGGCCATATCAAGGCGATCGGCGTGATGACCGGCCGAAATCTGGACCCGTATATCGGCCGCGCCTTTATCGGCGATGGCGTCGCCACGATGCTGTCGGCCGCTGGCGGCGGTACCGGCGTGACGACCTATGCCGAGAACATGGGCGTGATGGCAGTGACGCGCATCTATTCGACGCTGATCTTCGTGGTCGCCGCGCTGGTGGCGATCCTGCTGGGCTTCTCGCCCAAGTTCGGTGCGCTGATCCTGACGATTCCCGGTCCGGTGATCGGCGGCCTGACCATCGTCGTATTCGGCCTGATCGCGGCCACCGCGGGCCGGATCTGGGTCGAGAACCGCGTGGACTTCTCCGATTCGCGCAACCTGATCACCGTCGGCGCCACGCTGACGGTTGCGGCCGGCGACCTGACGCTGCGTTTCGGCGGCATGACGCTGGGCGGCATCGGTACCGCCACCTTCGGCGCGATCCTGCTGTACCACCTGCTCGGCAAGGGCCGCACGCCCGCCTGATGAGCCGGGGCGGGGCATGCGAATGCTGCCCCGCCGCGCTTGCCGCCGCGCTGGCGGCAGGGTCATGACACCTGCATTACAATGGGCGCCGACATTTGGACTCGCCCCATCATGGCCTACAAGACGATCGAAGACACCATCGGCAATACGCCTCTGGTGCAATTGCAGCGTATTCCCGGAGCCGCCAACGCCGAGCGTGGCAATGTGATTCTGGGCAAGCTCGAAGGCAACAATCCCGCCGGCTCCGTCAAGGACCGGCCCGCGCTGTCGATGATCGCGCGTGCCGAGGCGCGCGGCCGTATCAAGCCTGGCGACACGCTGATCGAGGCGACCTCCGGCAATACCGGCATCGCGCTGGCGATGGCCGCCGCGATCCGCGGCTACAAGATGGTGCTGATCATGCCGGAGGACCTGAGCATGGAGCGCCGCCAGAGCATGGCGGCGTACGGCGCCGAGATCATCCTGACCCCGGTCAAGGGCGGCATGGAATACGCGCGCGATCTGGCCGATTCGATGGAGCGCGACGGCAAGGGCATCATCCTGGACCAGTTCGCCAATCCCGATAATCCACAGTCCCACTACGAGACCACCGGTCCCGAAATCTGGCGCGACACCGACGGCCGCGTCACGCATTTCGTCTCGGCAATGGGCACCACCGGCACCATCACCGGGGTGTCGCGCTATCTGAAGGAACAGAACCCGGCGATCCAGATCGTCGGCGCGCAACCGGCCGAAGGCTCGCGCATTCCGGGCATCCGCAAATGGCCGGAAGCCTATATGCCGAAGATCTACGATCCGCGCCATATCGACCGCACCGAGCCGGTCAGCCAGGCCGATGCCGAGCATATGGCCCGCCGCATGGCGCGCGAGGAAGGCATCTTCTGCGGGATCTCGGCCGCCGGCGCGCTGTGCGTGGCGCTGCGAATCGCCGAGGAAGTCCGCGATGCGACCATCGTGTTCGTCGTCTGCGATCGCGGCGACCGCTACCTGTCGACCGGCATCTTCCCCGCCTGATTCAGCGTCGACCAGGGCCGGCGCCGTCCGCCAACAGCGGGACATGCGCCGGCCGGACCATCGGTCCTTACACCATCGCGGCCTTGACCGCCTCGCCCAGCTGATAGACCGCCAGCGCGTAGAAGAAGCTGCGGTTGTAGCGCGTCAGCACATAGAAATTGCGCAGCCCGAGCATGTAGTCGGTCGGCGCATCGGGCGTCGGCAGGTCTACCACCAGCACGCCGGTCTCGCCTTCGCGCGCCACGTCGATCGGCTCGTCCAGCCGCAGCCCGGCGCGCGTCAGCTGATTCAGCGTGCGCGTCGGCCACGGTTCGCCGTCCGCCGCGGCCGCCGCGATGCCGCGGCTGCCTTCGTCCTGTGCCAGCCGCCACACCACCGGCCGTCCGGGCTCCCATCCGTGCAGTTGCAGAAAGCGGCCGACGCTGCCGATCGCGTCGACCGGGCTGTTGCGCAGGTCGACATGGCCGTCGCGGTCGAAGTCGGTCGCGTATTCCCGCAGGCTGGTCGGCATGAACTGCGGAATGCCGATCGCGCCCGCGTACGAGCCGAGCACCGAGAACACGTCGGTACGGGTATCGCGGCACCACAGCAGGTAGTCCTGCAGCTGTGCGCGGAACATGGCCGAGCGGCTGGCGCGGTTTGGCGTATCGGGATAGTCGAAGGCCAGCGTCGACAGCGAATCCAGCACGCGGAAGGTGCCCATGTCGCGTCCGTAGATCGTCTCGACGCCGATGATGCCGACGATCACCGAGGCCGGCACGCCGAACTCGCTTTCCGCGCGGCGCAGCGTGTCGCGATGCTGCTGCCAGAAGCGCACGCCGGCGTTGATGCGGATCGGTTCGATGAAGCGTGAGCGGTAGGCACGCCAGCTTTTTCGGCCCGGCGTGGCCGGCGGCATGATCAGCCGCGCCACCGTGGCCGAGTAGACGGCCTGTCCGAACCAGTCGTTCAGGGTCGCGCGGGAGAACCCGTGCTGCGCGACCATCTCGTCGATGAAGGCGGCCGCTTGCGGGTTGCTGCCGTTGCGATAGCGGCCGGGATCGATTTCTTCTTCCTGGAAGCTGGCGCGGCGCTTGCCGGCCGCCAGCAGCGAGGGGGTGGCGCCGCACAGGCCAAGCGCCACGGAGCAGAGCGCGGCGCCCAGCAGCGGGCGGCGCAGGTTACGCGTGTGTTCGGTCATGGTGTCCTTTGCAAGTCGGACCGAGTATAGCGGACGCCTCCGACGCAAAACATCACGGCACGATACGACCCGGCGACGAAGGCGGCAGCCGCATTGCCCGGCCATCCGCTGTGCTAACGTACGGGGATGGAGACAGCGGCGCACCCGGCAGGGTGTCCGCCACGCGCCCAACAACGCCTCGATAAACGCGCTGACATCCCATGCCGACCGGCTACTACACGCATCCCGAATTCCTGCTGCACGAGATGGGGCACTTCCATCCCGAGTGCCCGGAACGCCTGACCGCCATCGAAGACCATCTGATCTCGCACGGCATCGACGGCCTGCTGGACCGCCGCGAGGCGCCGGCCGCCAGCCGCGAGCAGATCGAGCGCGTGCACCTGCCCGGCTATGTCGACGGGCTGCACGAAGCGAGCCCCGCCAGCGGCTACCATGCGATCGATCCCGATACCGCGATGAACGCGCATACGCTGGCCGCGGCCACGCATGCGGCGGGCGCCGCGGTGGCCGCCACCGATGCGGTGATCGCCGGCGAGCTCGAGAACGCCTTCTGCTGCGTGCGCCCGCCCGGCCACCACGCCGAGCCCGATCGCGCGATGGGCTTCTGCTTCTACAACAACGTCGCGATCGCGGCCCGCCATGCGCTCGACGCCCACGGGCTCGAACGCGTGGCGATCATCGACTTCGACGTGCATCACGGCAACGGCACCGAGGCCGCCTTCCGTGGCGACGAACGCGTGCTGATGTGCAGCTTCTTCCAGCATCCGTTCTATCCGTACAGCGGCACCGAGCACGTGGCCAACAACATGGCCAATATTCCGCTGCCGGCCTATACCAACGGCATGGCGGTGCGCGAGGTCGTCGAGACGATCTGGATGCCGCGGCTGCAGGCGTTCCGTCCGCAGATGCTGTTCATCTCGGCGGGCTTCGACGCGCATCGCGAGGACGACCTCGGCCAGATGGGGCTGGTCGAGCAGGACTACGCCTGGATCACGGCCGAGCTGATGACGCTGGCGCGGCAGCACGCGCAGGGGCGCATCGTCAGCTGCCTCGAAGGCGGCTACAACCTCAGCGCGCTGGGCCGCAGCGTGCTGGCGCATCTGAAGGTGCTGCTGGAGAAATAGGCTGCGACCGGCGCCACCGCGGCACGACAACCTCAGATCAGCAAACCAGGAGACCATCATGGCCGAATCGGAACACGCACAAGCCGCCGGGGCGCTGCTGATGCAAAGCGAGGATGCCCCGGGCGTGCTGCGCCTGACGCTGCAACGTCCCGACGCCTTCAACGCGCTGTCCGAGGCGCTGATCGACGCGGTGACCGAGGCGCTGACCCGCATCGCCGCCGATCCCGCGGTGCGGGTCGTGGTGCTGGCCGGCGCGGGCCGCGCCTTCTGCGCCGGACACGATCTGCGCGAGATGCGCGCGCAGCCGTCGCACGATTACTACCGGCGGCTGTTCGACCGCTGCACGCGCATGATGCTGGCTATCCAGCGCATGCCGCAGCCGGTGATCGCGCGCGTGCACGGCATCGCCACCGCGGCCGGCTGCCAGCTGGTGGCGATGTGCGACCTGGCGGTCGCGGCGGACGACGCGCGCTTCGCGGTGTCGGGCGTCAACCTCGGGCTGTTCTGCTCGACCCCCGGCGTGGCGCTGTCGCGCAACCTGCATCGCAAGCATGCGATGGAGATGTTGCTGACCGGCGAGATGATCGGCGCCCGCGAGGCGCAGGCGCGCGGCCTGGTCAACCGGGTGGTGCCGGCCGCCGAACTGGACGGCGAGGTGGCGAAGCTGGCCGCCAGCATCTGCGCGAAGCCCGCGGCGGCGATCGGGGCGGGCAAGGGCCTGTTCTACCGCCAGCTCGAAATGGGCGTGGAGGCGGCCTATCAGCTGGCCGGGCAGACCATGGCGTGCAACATGATGGACGAAGCGGCGCTGGAAGGCGTGCAGGCGTTCATCGACAAGCGGCCGCCGGCCTGGCGCGCGAGTTGACATACCGGCACTTCGGATCGGCGCCTTATTCCCTTTTCGTCTAAAGACATCGGCAAAAAGTCGTTTCTGGTAAGAAGCGGATCGCTTAAAATAGCCCGTTACATCCAAAAACGATAAATGCGGCAGCAGCGCTGGAGACCCCGTCCCGGCTGTTGCCGTTTTCTTTTCGCTCTGTCTCATGATCGAACTGCAAGGTCTCTCGCAGCGATTCCCCGGTGCGACCGGGGATGTGCACGCTTTGCGGGATGTCAGCCTGTCCATCGCGGCCGGCGAAGTCTTCGGCATCATCGGCCGCAGCGGCGCCGGCAAGAGTACGCTGGTGCGCGCCATCAATCTGCTGAACCGTCCGACCGCCGGCCGCGTGATCGTCGCCGGCCAGGACCTGACCGCGCTCGACGCGTCGGCGCTGCGGCTGGCGCGCCGCGACATCGGCATGATCTTCCAGCATTTCAACCTGCTGTCGTCGCGCACCGTCTATGACAACGTGGCGCTGCCGCTGGAGCTGGCCGGCAAGAACCGGGACGAGATTGCCGCGACGGTACTGCCGCTGCTCGATCTGGTCGGCCTGTCGGCGCTGAAGGACCGCTATCCGGCGCAGATCAGCGGCGGGCAGAAGCAGCGCGTCGGCATTGCGCGCGCGCTGGCCAGCAAGCCCAAGGTGCTGCTGTCGGACGAGGCCACCTCGGCGCTCGATCCGGAAACCACGCGCTCCATCCTCGACCTGCTCAAGCAGATCAACCGCGATCTGGGCCTGACCATCGTGATGATCACGCACCAGATGGAGGTCATCAAACAGGTCTGCGATCGCGTCGCGGTGCTCGACGCCGGCTGCGTCGTCGAGCAGGGCCAGGTCATCGACGTCTTCCTGCGGCCGCAGCATGCGGTCACGCGCGCGATGATCGGCGACGTGATTTCGCAGGAGCTGCCGGCCAGCGTGCTCAAGCGCGTCGAGAGCCGGCTCGGCAACGGGCGCGACCACGTCTACCGGCTCGCCTTCACCGGCGAGGGTGTCGACCAGCCGGTGCTGGCACAGGCGATCCGCCGCTACGGGCTGGACTTCAACATCCTGCACGGGCATATCGACGAGATCCAGGGACAGGCCTTCGGCTCGCTGGCCATCATGGCCACCGGCGAGACCGACAACGTCCGCGCGGCAATGGCATTCCTGCAGCAGCAGGGCGTGGTGGTGGAGGAGTACGAGCATGTGGTCTGAGCTGTTCGACCTGTTTGTGACCTCGCTGGGCGAGACCCTGGTGATGGTCGGCATCTCGGGCGTGATCGGCGCGCTGCTGGGCGTGCCGCTCGGCGTGGTGCTGCACCTGACCGACCGCGGCGGCCCGCTGGCGCATCCGTTGTTCAACCGGCTGATCGGCGTGGTCGTCAACGCCGTGCGCTCGATCCCGTTCATCATCCTGCTGGTGGTGGTGATTCCGTTTACCCGCTTTCTGGCGGGCTCATCGATCGGCACCGCGGCGGCCGTGGTGCCGCTGACGATCGCCGCGATTCCGTTCATCGCGCGGCTGGTCGAAAGCGCGCTGCGCGAGGTCGACAAGGGCCTGGTCGAGGCGGCGCAGTCGATGGGCGCCAGCACGCGCCAGATCGTCTGGAAGGTGCTGCTGCCCGAGGCGATGCCCGGCATCGTCGCGGGCCTGACCATCACCTTCGTCAGCCTGGTCGGCTATTCCGCGATGGCCGGCGCGATCGGCGGCGGCGGCCTGGGCGACCTCGGCATCCGCTATGGCTACCAGCGCTACATCACCGAGGTGATGGTGGCGGTGGTGCTGATCCTGATCGTGCTGGTGCAGGCCGTGCAGAGCTTCGGCGACTGGCTGGTCCGCCGGATCAGCCACCGCTGAGCGCCACGTCGCGGCCGAAGGAATCGCCTCGTTTTCCGTTTCGTTTTTGCTTTATCCCAGACCCAACCCAGAACACATCGCAAAGGAAGTCAGCCATGCAACGTCGTAGCCTGCTGCAATGGATCATCGGCGCCGCGCTCGGCGCCAGCCTCGCCACCGCCGCGGTGGCGCAGGACAAGCCGATCAAGATCGGCGTGACCGGTGGTCCGCACGCCCAGATCATGGAACAGGTCAAGAAGGTCGCCGCCAAGGACGGCCTGAACATCCAGGTCGTCGAGTTCAGCGACTACATCCAGCCGAATGCCGCGCTGGCCGCCGGCGACCTCGACGCCAACAGCTACCAGCACCTGCCGTACCTCGAAGCCCAGATGAAGGACCGCGGCTACAAGTTCGCCAACGTCGGCTACACCGTCACGTTCCCGATGGGCGTCTACTCGAAGAAGATCAAGTCGCTGGACCAGCTCAAGCAGGGCGCCCGCGTCGGCGTGCCCAACGACCCGACCAACGGCGGCCGCGGCCTGCTGCTGCTGCAGAGCAAGGGCGTGATCAAGCTGCGCGCGGACGCCGGCCTGAAGGCCACGCCGCTGGATATCGTCGGCAATCCGAAGAAGCTGCGCATCGTCGAACTGGACGCCGCGCAACTGCCGCGCTCGCTGGACGACCTGGATGCCGCCGCGATCAACGGCAACTACGCGGAATCGGCCGGCCTGTCGCCGACCAAGGACGCGATCGCGATGGAAGGCCCGAAGGGTCCGTACGCCAACCTGATCGCCGTGCGCGAGGCCGACAAGAACAAGCCGTGGGTCGCCAAGCTGATCAAGGCCTATCACTCGCCGGAGATCAAGCAGTACGTGACCACGACCTTCAAGGATTCGGTGATCACGGCCTGGTAAGCCGCGAGCCGGGCGTCACGGCCGGGTATCGAACAAAACCTCGAATCCGGCCGCCGCCTCTGTGCCGCGAAGGGTTTTCTGCGGCACAATACGTGTCGCCAGATCGCTTGCCGGGCTATGCCCGGCAATTCTTTGCCTATAAAATAGTACGGTCGTTCGAAAATTCCGGGCGCCGCCGACCCGGTGGTTATAATGGCGAGCGAACCAAATTTCTGACAATCAGTGGAGTGAGCGCATGAAAGTACTCGTCGCAGTCAAGCGCGTGGTTGACTACAACGTCAAGGTCCGTGTGAAGTCCGATGGCTCGGGCGTCGACCTGGCCAACGTGAAGATGAGCATGAACCCGTTCGACGAGATCGCCGTGGAAGAGGCGGTCCGCTTGAAGGAAGCCGGCGTGGCCACCGAGGTCGTGGCGGTCTCCTGCGGCGTGGCGCAATGCCAGGAAACGCTGCGTACCGCGATGGCGATCGGCGCCGACCGCGGCATCCTGGTCGAGAGCGGCGAAGACCTGCAGCCGCTGGCGGTGGCCAAGCTGCTGAAGGCGCTGATCGACAAGGAGCAGCCGCAGCTGGTGATCCTGGGCAAGCAGGCGATCGACGACGACTCCAACCAGACCGGCCAGATGGTGGCCGCGCTGGCCGGCCTGCCGCAGGCGACCTTCGCCTCGAAGGTCGTGATCGCCGATGGCAAGGCCTCGGTGACGCGCGAGGTCGACGGCGGCCTCGAAACGCTGTCGGTCAAGCTGCCGGCGGTGGTGACCACCGACCTGCGCCTGAACGAGCCGCGCTACGTCACGCTGCCGAACATCATGAAGGCCAAGAAGAAGCCGCTGGAAACCGTGAAGCCGGAAGACCTGGGCGTCGACGTGGCGCCGCGTCTGCAGACGCTGAAGGTCGTCGAGCCGCCCAAGCGCAGCGCGGGTGTGATGGTGCCGGACGTCGCGACGCTGGTGCAGAAGCTCAAGAACGAAGCCAAGGTCATCTAAGCGCGCCAGGAGATACGAACATGACTGCACTCGTCATTGCTGAACACGACAATCAATCGATCAAGGGCGCGACCCTGAATACCGTGACCGCCGCGGCCCAGTGCGGCGGCGACGTCCACGTGCTGGTGGCAGGCGCCAACGCCCAGGCCGCCGCCGAGGCCGCCGCGAAGATCGCCGGCGTCGCCAAGGTGCTGCTGGCCGATGCGCCGTACTTCGGCGAAGGCCTGGCCGAGAACGTCGCCGAGCAGGTGCTGGCGATCGCCAGCGACTACAGCCACATCCTGGCGCCGGCCACCGCCTACGGCAAGAACGTGCTGCCGCGCGTCGCCGCCAAGCTGGACGTGGCCCAGCTGTCGGACATCACCAAGGTCGACGGCCCGGATACCTTCGAGCGCCCGATCTACGCCGGCAACGCGATCGCCACGGTCAAGTCCTCGGACAAGATCAAGGTGATCACCGTGCGCGGCACCGCCTTCGACCCCGCCGCCGCGGAAGGCGGCTCGGCCTCGGTCGACACCGTGCCCGCCGTGGCCGATGCCGGCATCTCCCAATTCGTGTCGCGTGAAGTCACCAAGAGCGATCGCCCCGAACTGACCGCCGCCAAGATCATCGTGTCCGGTGGCCGTGGCGTGGGCTCGGGCGAGAACTACACCAAGGTGCTGACGCCGCTGGCCGACAAGCTGGGCGCCGCGCTGGGCGCGTCGCGCGCCGCGGTCGACGCAGGCTTCGTGCCGAACGACTATCAGGTCGGCCAGACCGGCAAGATCGTCGCGCCGCAGCTGTACATCGCCGTCGGTATCTCGGGCGCGATCCAGCATCTGGCCGGCATGAAGGACTCCAAGGTGATCGTCGCGATCAACAAGGACGCCGAGGCGCCGATCTTCTCGGTCGCCGACTACGGCCTGGTAGGCGACCTGAACACCGTGGTGCCGGAGCTGGTGGCGGCGCTGGGCTGACCGCAAGCCGTCCGCGGCGCCGCCCGGTGCCGCGGACGGACGAAGCCACGCAACACAAGAAAAACGAAAAGCCAAGACAAGCCGTTCCGGGCCAGCCCGCGAGCGGCTTTTTTATACGCTGTATCGAACGGTCGCAGCGATCCGCGCGCCCCGCGCGACCTGCGCGACATATTGCGATAACGGAGACTTCGATGACCTACCGCGCCCCGCTCAAGGACATGCTGTTCGCGATCAACGAACTGGCCGGGCTGGATGCCATCAGCCAGCTGCCAGGCTACGAGGAAGCGACGGCCGACACCGCGCAGGCGGTGCTCGAGGAAGCGGCCAAGTTCACCGAGCAGGTCGTCGCGCCGCTGAACCGCGCCGGCGACATCGAGCCGAGCCACTGGAAGGACGGCGCGGTCACCACCACGCCGGGCTTTCGCGAGGCGTTCCGCCAGTTCGGCGAGGGCGGCTGGCAGGGCGTGCTGCATCCGCAGGAATTCGGCGGCCAGGGTTTGCCCAAGCTGATCGCCACCGCCTGCAACGAGATGCTGAACTCGGCCAATCTGTCGTTCGCGCTGTGCCCGCTGCTGACCGACGGCGCCATCGAGGCGCTGCTGACCGCCGGCAGCGACGCGCAGCGCCAGGTCTTCCTGCCGAA
Source organism: Cupriavidus sp. HPC(L) (assembly GCF_000307735.3). Classification (NCBI taxonomy): domain Bacteria; kingdom Pseudomonadati; phylum Pseudomonadota; class Betaproteobacteria; order Burkholderiales; family Burkholderiaceae; genus Cupriavidus; species Cupriavidus sp. HPC(L). Next base: position 15,392 of record NZ_AMPR02000435.1, read on the forward strand.
ACTGATCTCGGGCCAGTGGACCGGCACCATGAACCTGACCGAGCCGCAGGCCGGCTCCGACCTCGCCGCGGTGCGCACGCGCGCCGAGCCGCAGGGCGACGGCACCTACAAGCTGTTCGGCACCAAGATCTTCATCACCTACGGCGAGCATGACATGGCGGAGAACATCGTCCATCTCGTGCTGGCGCGGACGCCGAACGCGCCGGAAGGGGTCAAGGGCATCTCGCTGTTCATCGTGCCCAAGTTCCTGGTCAACGAGGATGGCTCGCTGGGCGCGCGCAACGACGTGCACTGCGTCTCGATCGAGCACAAGCTCGGCATCAAGGCCAGTCCCACCGCGGTGCTGCAGTTCGGCGACCACGGCGGCGCGATCGGCACGCTGGTCGGCGAGGAGAACCGCGGCCTCGAGTACATGTTCATCATGATGAATGCGGCCCGCTTCTCGGTCGGCATGCAGGGCATCGCGGTGTCCGAGCGCGCCTATCAGCAGGCCGTGGCCTATGCCCGCGAGCGCGTGCAGAGCCGGCCGGTCGACGGCTCGGCGCGGCAGGCGGTCACGATCATTCATCATCCGGACGTCAAGCGCATGCTGATGACGATGCGCGCGCTGACCGAAGGGGCCCGTGCGCTGGCCTATGTCGGCGCGGCGGCCTGCGATACCGCGCACCAGCATCCCGACGAGGCGGTACGGAGCGAGAACCAGGCGTTCTACGAGTTCCTGGTGCCGGTGATCAAGGGCTGGAGCACCGAGCTGTCGATCGACGTGACCAGCCTCGGCGTGCAGGTCCACGGCGGCATGGGCTTCATCGAGGAGACCGGCGCCGCGCAGCATTATCGCGATGCGCGGATCCTGCCGATCTACGAGGGCACCACCGCGATCCAGGCCAACGATCTGGTCGGCCGCAAGACCGTGCGCGATGGCGGCGCGGTGGCGCGCGGCATCTGCGCACGGATCGCCGAGACCGAGGCCGCGCTGGCCGCGCATGGCGGCGCGCCGTTCGCCGCGATGCAGGCGCGGCTGGCCAAGGGCCGTGCCGCGCTGGAGCAGGCGATCGACTTCATCGTCGCCAATGGCAAGACCGATCCCAACGCGGCGTTTGCCGGCAGCGTGCCGTATCTGAAGCTGTGCGGCATCGTGTTCTCGGGCTGGCAGCTCGGGCGCGCGATGCTGGCCGCCGATGCGCGGCGTGCCGAGGACCCGGCCTTCCACGAGGCCAAGATCGCTACCGCGCATTTCTTCGCCGAGCACGTGCTGTCGCAGGCCGGCGGCATTCGCGATGCCATCGTGTCAGGTGCGCCGGCGGCGCTGGCGTTGACCGAGGCGCAGTTCTGAAGGCGGTGGAGGTGCAGGCAATAAAAAAAGACGGCCGCTTGGCCGTCTTTTTTTTGAGGGCGGTTTTTTCAGGCCGTCGCCGGACGCGGCGCCGGATGCCGTGCCGTCTGCTGCTGATAGCGCGCGACCGACAGATCGTCGGCGCGGATCGCCGGCGAGGCGCCCGACACCAGGTCGGCCAGCAACTTGCCCGAACCGCAGGCCATCGTCCAGCCCAGCGTGCCGTGGCCGGTATTGAGCCATAGCCCCTTGAACGGGGTCGGGCCGACGATCGGCGTGCCGTCCGGCGTCATCGGGCGCAGGCCGGTCCAGAACGAGGCCCGCGCCACGTCGCCGGCGCCGGGGAACAGATCGGTCACCACGTGCTCCAGCGTGCGCCGCTTGGCCGGATCCAGCGAGCGGTCATAGCCGACGATCTGCGCCATGCCGCCGACGCGGATGCGGTCGTCGAAGCGGGTGATCGCGACCTTGTAGGTCTCGTCCAGCACGGTCGACACCGGGCTGCGCGCGGCGTCGGTCATCGGCACGGTGATCGAGAACCCCTTCAGCGGATAGACCGGAATCCGCACGAAGTCCTTGATGAACGGGGTCGACCAGCTGCCCAGCGCGACCACCACGGCATCGGCGAAGATCGGCTCGCCGCCGACGATGGCGCCGGTCACCGCGGTGCCCTGGGTCATCAGGCTGTCGATCGACCGGTTGTACAGGAACTGCACGCCCAGGCCCTCGGCCATGGCCGCCAGCCGTTGGGTAAACAGCTGGCAGTCGCCGGTTTCGTCGTTGGGCAGGCGCAGCCCGCCGGTCAGCTTGTGGCTGACCGCGGCCAGCGCCGGTTCGCTCGCGGCGAGGTCCTCGCGCGACAGCAATTGATAGGGGACGCCGGCTTCCTCGAGCACGGCGATGTCCTTGGCCGCGCCTTCGAGCTGCTCGTCGGTGCGGAAGACCTGCAGCGTGCCTTGCTGCCGGCCCTCGTAGGCGATGCCGGTTTCGGCGCGCAGCGCGCGGATGCAGTCGCGGCTGTACTCGGCCAGCCGCACCATGCGCTCCTTGTTGACCGCGTAGCGGTCGGCGCTGCAGTTCATCAGCATCTGCCACATCCACTGCAGCTGGAACAGCGTGCCGTCGGGCCGGATCGACAGCGGCGCATGCTGCTGGAACATCCATTTGATGGCCTTCAGCGGCACGCCGGGCGCGGCCCACGGCGAGGCATAGCCGGGGGAGATCTGGCCGGCATTCGCAAAGCTGGTGCCGAGCGCCGGCGCCGCTTCGCGGTCGATCACCGTGACCTGATGGCCGGCCCTGGCCAGGTACCAGGCGCTGGTCACGCCGATCACGCCACTGCCAAGAACGAGAACACGCATTGCGATGGACCCCAACCAGAATGACGATTGTCTGAAGGTATATCCGCTATGGTATTGGATTCATTCCAGTCATAATTACCGAAAATTTGTCGTAAAAAGGAAATATTCATGAGAACGACCCGGCAGCCGGTACGCGGCCTGGACCGCCTCGACCGCCGCATCCTGGCCCTGCTGCAGGCCGACGGCCGCATCTCGATGAAGGACCTCGCCGAGGCGGTCGGGCTGACCATCACGCCGTGCATCGAGCGGGTCAAGCGGATGGAGCGCGACGGTGTCATCATCGGCTACTACGCCCGCCTGAATCCGGCGCTGCTGGGCAGCGCACTGCTGGTCTTCGTCGAGATCACGCTGAACAACAAGGCCGGCAACATGTTCGAGCAGTTCCGGCGCGAGGTGCTGCGTATCCCCGAGGTGATGGAGTGCCATCTGGTGTCGGGCGATTTCGATTACCTGATCAAGGCGCGCATCCGCGAGATCGGCGAGTATCGCCGGCTGCTGGGCGACATCCTGCTGCAACTTCCGGGGGCCGCCCAGTCCAAGAGTTATGTCGTGATGGAAGAGATCAAGGAGACGCTGGCCATCCCCGTCGACGAGAAGAGCCAGCCTGCATGAGATGAAGGACAACGCGCGCAACGGGCGCCACATCGGTCAGTACGATCCGGACCGGCCGGCGGATGACGTCCCTGACGATTCGGCGCCGCCTCGGCCGCCACTTCGGCCGCCGCTTCGAGCGCTGAAGGGCCGCGGTGCGGTCAGCAATCTGCAGGGGCGCTTCGAGCGGGATACCCGCGAGCCCTTCGACGATGGCTGGGGTCCGGCGGACATCGGCGAGCACGAGGCGATCGCGGGCGGCGAGGGCGGCGAGGGCGGCGAGGGCGGCGAAGGCGCCGCTGCCGAACCGGCGCCGCCGAAGCTGATCACCCGCGTCACGCAGGAGCAGGCGCGCTCGATCCTGAGCCGCAATTCGTCGCCGGACATCCCGTTCGGCGTCTCGCTGAACCCCTATCGCGGCTGCGAGCACGGCTGCATCTATTGCTTCGCGCGGCCGACGCACGCCTATCTCGACCTGTCGCCGGGCCTCGATTTCGAGACGCAGCTGTACGCCAAGACCAATGCCGCCGAGCGGCTGCGCGAGGCGCTGTCGCTGCCGTCCTACCGGTGCGAGCTGATCGCGCTGGGCGTCAACACCGACGCCTATCAGCCGATCGAGCGGACCCAGCGCATCACGCGCCAGGTGCTCGAGGTGCTGCACGAATGCCACCATCCGGTGGCGCTGATCACCAAGTCGTCGCTGATCGAGCGCGACATCGATCTGCTGGCGCCGATGGCGGCCCGGCGGCTCGCGGTCGCCGCGATCACGATCACCACGCTCGATGCCGGGATCGCCCGCACGCTGGAGCCGCGCGCGGCCACGCCGTCGCGGCGGTTGCGGACCATCCGCACGCTGTCGGAGGCTGGCATTCCGGTCGCGGTCAGCGTGGCGCCGGTCATTCCCTTCATCACCGAGCCCGATCTGGAGCGCATTCTGGAGGCCGCGCGCGAGGCCGGCGCCGTCTATGCGAACTACATCGTGCTGCGCCTGCCATGGGAGGTCGCGCCACTGTTCCAGCAATGGCTCGAGGCGCATTTCCCCGACCGGGCCGAGCGCGTGATGAATCGCGTGCGCGAGATGCGCGGCGGCAAGGATTACGATTCCGATTTCTCGACCCGCATGCGCGGCACCGGCGTCTGGGCAGACCTGATGCGCCAGCGCTTTCACAAGGCGGCCGAACGCCTCGGCTTTCGCTATCACCGCTTCGATCTGGATACCTCG
>NZ_AMPR02000434.1:0-20240 GCF_000307735.3 Cupriavidus sp. HPC(L)
CTGAACCTGCGGGTTTGTACAAGCCCGGCACGCTGTCCATAATGGCTGTTCGATCCGCCGCGCCTGCCCGTCCCGGCGCCGCCTTGGGGAAGCCATGATCCATCTGATGCAGCACGGCGGCCGTGCCTTCGATCCAGTCGTGATCTGGGGCGAGCTGGCCCAGCAGGCGCTCGCCGCCGGGCCGTATCCGCTGGCCGCGGCCACGCACCGTCGCCGTTTCGAGCACTACTACCGCTGGTTCCAGACCTGGCTTGCGCCGTTCGGCACGGCCGATTTCGAACTCGAGGATATCGAGGTGGACGGCATGCGCACGACGGTGGCCGAAAGCACGGTGTCCGTGACGCCGTTCTGCACGCTGCGGGCGTTCCAGTGTGCCTCGCCGTCCCGCCGCAAGCCGCGCTCGCGCGTGCTGCTGTGCGCGCCGCTGGCGGGGCATCGCGCGGTGCTGATGCGAGATACCGTCGCGGCGCTGCTCCCGCACGCGGACGTCTACGTCACCGACTGGGCCGATGCGCGCGATGTGCCGCGCGAAGCCGGCGCGTTCGGTCTCGACGACTACGTACTGTTGGTGGAGCGATTCATCCGCCAGCTCGATCCCACCGGTCTGCATGTGCTGGCGGTCTGCCAGGCGACAGTGCCGGCGCTGGCCGCGGTCTCGCGCATGGCGCAGGCCGATGGCGCCGAGCCGGCGACGCTGACGCTGATGGGCGGGCCGATCGATGCGAGGCTGGGGCCGACCACGCTCGATCGCGTCGCCGCCACGCTGTCGCTGCCGTGGCTCGAGGCGACCGCGATCGATGTGGTGCCGAGCGGTTATGCCGGCGCCGGACGGCGCATCTATCCAGGCTTTCTGCAATATCCGGCGCTGGTCGCGGCGCAGCCGGACCGCCACGCGACGCTGATGTTCGACTGGCTATGCCGGCGCCAGGCCGCCGATGCCGATACCGCGCGCGAGATTGAGCGTGCCGTCGCGCAATACGGCGCCGTGCTGGACATGACCGCGGAATTCTTCTTCGACACGCTGCGCGTGGTGTTCCAGCAGATGCTGCTGCCCAAGGGCGCGTGGCGGGTCGGCGGCGAGATGGTGCGTCCCGACAGTCTGCGGCGAACCCGCTTGCTGACGGTCGAAGCCGAGCGCGACGATATTTCGGGACCGGGGCAGACGCATGCGGCGCAGGGACTGTGCAGCGGCCTGCCGGCACGGTGCCGCGAACGGCTGACGATCGAGCGATGCGACCACTATGGCCTGTTCAGCGGCGCACGCTGGCGCGAGACGGTACACCCCGCGGTGCGCCACTGGCTGGCGGCGGCCTAGCTCATTGCCGGCCCGGCCGCACAGGGTTCGCCGCGGCAGGGGGACGCACTGCGCCTGCCCGCACCGGGCCGGCCGGCCGCGGCGCCATGTCGTCGTCCATCATCCTGCAGGCCAGATCCAGCGCCGCGACCGCGTCGTCGTGCGACAGGCCGGACGCGCGCATCAGTCTGACGGTCAACGCGGCCACCCGGCCCACTTCATAGCTGGGAACGTTCATGTGCACTCCTGGGGTTCACCGACCTGGCAAACAACGGGTTCAGTATGGGCGACGAATGCCGGAATGGGGTTGACGTGGATCAGCAAAACGAAGGGTGCGCGCATGGCGTGCCTGCTCGCCGCGGACGGTCTTCGTCGGTGCTATTGCGACAGCTCGCGCGCCGCTTCGACCTGCGACTCGAAGAACGTCTGGAAGCTGATGGCGAGCCCCGCCATCAGCAGGCCGGTGCCGATCAGCAGCGACAGGATCACCAGGATCACGACCGGCCAGCCGGAGCGGGTCGGCTCGCCGTCGGCATTAAAGCGCGCGTCCCAGCGCTCGTCCGGCCGCAGCCCGTAGACGATCGCCGCCAGGAAGGCGCTGATCACCGAGGCGCCGCCCGCCACCGCAAAGGTCCAGTTCAGCGCCGGCGCGCCGACGTGCAGCACCATCGAGGCGATGCCCAGCACGCCGGCCAGCGTGGCCAGCAGGTGCAGCCAGCCATAGCGGTCGCGCAGGCCGCCAAGATAGAAGCGGTGGGCACCGAGGCTGCCGAGCAGGAACGCCAGCGCCACGGTCAGCAGCTTCGATTTGCGCATCGGCGCGCGGTCCATGCCGGCGGCGATGGCGGGAGAGGCGGGCGAGGCGGAGGACGGAGCGGCGGACATGGGCGTGGACGTGAGGAAGGGAAAATCTGCCGAGATTCGGACCGGGGCCGACAAGAGCACCGAGCCGGCGACCCTACGATGGAAGCGGGCAGTGCAGCGCACATTGTACGCCGCACCGCCCGCTTCGATGACCTGGTTGAAGGCCGGCGGATCGTGAGTCGACCGCCGGCCAAGGGCGCTGGTGCAAAACCTGCAATGACCTGTCTTGCAGCAGCGTCCGATGGCCGTCAGCGCGGCGCGTTCGACACGACGCCCAGCAGGACGCCGAGATTGGTTTCGCCGTACAGCACGGCAGCCAGAATTCCCATGAACAGCATGGTCAGAGTGAGCTGGCCCGCGTGTCGAGCCAGGTCGGTCAGCATGGATAGCATACGAACCTCGTCGGTTGGTTGGACGAAGGCCGCGCCCATCGCGACACGATCCGAAGGAGAGGGCATGTCAGTGTGCGTTCGCCGCCTGCGATCGACGGCACGCTGCTGAACACCGGTCAGCGCCGGGCGGCAGCCAGGTGGCGGCGCAGCTTCGGCCGCCACAAGCTATTGGACCGTTGAAAGGGGGGTGGAGTTCCGGCGGGGAGTTTCGAGCCCATCGCGATCGGCGAAGGCTGCGGGAATCGCGCCAGCGATCCCCGCTGGAAGCGCAAAAAAGCGCCTGAACACGCGCGACAGCAAGGCGGCCGCGTTGGGGCGGCCGCTGATTGCAGTCAGGATGGGGAGGAGCGGGACTAGCGGGTGGTCTCGCGCCCGGAGCCTTGCCAGCCGGGTCCGACATTGGCGGGGCGATTGTCACCGGACACGCCGCTGCCGTTCTGCGCGCTGCGGTCGGAAGTCGGCGTACGTTCCGGAACCCCGCGTTCGGCGGGCGGGTTCGGGCGCCCGTTCAGCCGGCTGTCGGCGCGGGCACGCGCCTCCATCCGCTCGATCTGGGCACGGACGTGATCGGGGCTTTCCGCGCGCATCACGGTGCGTTCCATGCCGGTCGGCAGCAGGCGTGCACCGAAACCATCCCGCATGTCGGCGCCTTGCCGCGACCAGCCGCCCTGAGCATGGCTCAGGGCCGCAAGGCCGAGCACCGACGCCACCAGCACGGTGGCGGCCGCGGCGTCGCGCAGGAGAGAGCGGAAAAGCATGCGGAATCCCAGAGCCTTCGCTTGCTGTCGTTATCAAGAAGATTGGGATCATGGTACGCAGCGCTGCCAGCAGGCGCCTATGCCAATCCCGTTACCGGTGTAACGGATTGTTTCGCCTGCGAATGCGGTCTGTTCTCATCTCCGGCGCCGCCCGCGCGAGCGCCGCCCGCGACGGCGATCGACGGTCGTCGCCTCGGCTATGGCGCATAGCGGATGCGGTAGATTGCGCCGGCCATATCGTCGCTGACCAGCAACGAACCGTCGGGCGCGACCTCGACATCGGCGGGCCGGCCCCACGGTTGGCCATCCTGCAGCCACCCCTGCGCGAACACCTCCTGCCTGACCGCCTTGCCGCTGTCGTCGAGCACCACGCGCGTGATGCGGTAGCCGATCCGTTCGCTGCGGTTCCAGCTGCCGTGTTCGGCGATGAAGATGTTGTTGCGATATTCGGCGGGGAACTGCGTGCCGGTGTAGAAGCGCATGCCAAGCGCGGCCACGTGCGGGCCCAGCCGGGCCACCGGCGGCTGGAACTCGGAGCAGGGACGCTGCTTGCCGAACTCCGGATCGCGCAGATCACCGGCGTGGCAATACGGAAAGCCGAAATGCAGCCCGGCACGCGGCGCCCGGTTCAGCTCGTCGGATGGCTGGTCGTCGCCAAGCCAGTCGCGGCCGTTGTCGGTGAACCACAGCTCGCCGGTGGCCGGATGCCAGTCGAAGCCGACGGTGTTGCGCACGCCCTTGGCCACGACCTGCAGGTCCGTGCCGTCCGGCTTCATCTTCATCACGTTGGCGTAGCGGCCCTCGTCGCGCGTGCAGACATTGCAGGGCGCGCCGATCGGCACGTACAGGTAGCCGTCCGGTCCGAAGGCGATGAAGCGGCCGCCGTGGTGGGTCTCGCTAGGCAGCTGGTTGTTGATGACGACCGGCTTGGGCGGATTGGACAGGCGCTGTTCGATGCCGTCCAGCCGCAGGATGCGCGAGACCGACGAGGTATAGAGCGCGCCGTCGCGCCACGCGACGCCGATCGGCAGCGTCAGGCCGCTGACGACCGTATGGACCACCGGCTTGCCGCTGAGCGGCGCCTGCACCGCGTAGACCTTGCCGGCGCCGCGGCTGCCGACGTACAGTGTGCCGCCCGGAGAAAAGGTCATGCCGCGCGCCTCTGGCACGTCGCCGGTCAGCCGCTCGATGCGAAAGCCGGGCGGCAACTGGATCTGCTCCAGCGACTGGGCTTGCGCGCTCGGCACAATCGTCTGGAACAGCGTGGCGGCAAAGCCGGCCAGGATGGTGGAAAAGTGACTGAAATAGCGCACGACCCCTCCTGCAATTGGTGTTCTTGCCACGATGCCGACGCGTGACGCGGCCGTCAATCGGCCCACACCGCCGTCGGGCATCCTAAGTGTTTGTTTGGCCTCAGTAATTGGGCTATACTCTTGTGTTTCGTGTTCGAACACCCCGTTTTTCGAGGAATTCACCCATGGTCGTAATCCGTCTGGCCCGTGGCGGCAGCAAGAAGCGCCCGTTCTTCAATATCGTTGCAGCTGATTCGCGCAACCGCCGCGACGGCCGTTTCATCGAGCGTATCGGCTTCTACAACCCGCTGGCTTCGCAAGGCGAAGAAGGTCTGCGTCTGGCGCAAGACCGCCTGACCTACTGGCAAGGCGTTGGCGCCCAACTGTCGCCGACCGTCGCCCGTCTGGTCAAGCAGGGCGCCAAGGCCGCTGCCTGATTTTCGCTGTCTGATTTTCACTACCGCTAGTCTGCCGTGGCCACGTCCGCGCGCGGCACGCAACGGCGGCCGTTGAACCTGCCGCCCGGTGCCACCGGGAGAGGGGCCGGGACCGGCACGCCGCGCGAGGTGCGCGAGGTGCGCGAGGTGCGTATCCCCGCCGCGCTGGTGCATGCACAAGCCCTGCCCGAAGACCTGATCGAGGTCGGCTATGTCGCCGCGGCGTATGGCGTGCGCGGCTGGATCAAGGTCCAGCCCCATGCCCAGGATGCCGGCGCCTTGCTGCATGCCCGGCGCTGGTGGTTGCTGCAGCCCGAAGCTCCGGCTTCGAGGCCGGTGGCCCAGTCCGCGGCGCGCGATGCGGAACCGCTGTGCCTGAAGATCGCCCAGTCGCGCGAGCATAGCGGCACGGTGGTGGCGCAGGCGTCCGGTGTGGCGGACCGCAATCTGGCCGAGGCGCTCAAGGGGCGCCGCGTCTGGATCCGGCGCGAGGATTTCCCCGCGCCCGAAGTGAACGAGTTTTACTGGGTCGATCTGATCGGCTGCACGGTGAGCAACGAACAGGGCGAGGCCCTGGGCGAAGTCGCCGGGCTGATCGACAACGGCGCCCATCAGATCCTGCAGGTTGCCTACGCGCTGCCGGACGGCAAGCCGGGCGAGCGTCTGATTCCCTTCGTCGACGCCTATCTGCGCCACGTCGATATCGACGGCAGGCGCATCGTGGTGGACTGGGGACTGGACTACTAGCCACGGCACCAGGGGCGGCAAGGCAACGGCAGGTAATGGCGGCAATGGAACAGGAGTGAGACGGATGCAGTTCGACGTGATCACGCTGTTCCCGGAGATGTTCCGCGCGCTGACCGACTGGGGCATCACCAGCCGGGCCGCCAAGCAGCAGCGCTATACGCTGCGCAGCTGGAATCCGCGGGACTTCACCACGGACAACTACCGCACCATCGACGACCGTCCCTACGGGGGCGGACCCGGCATGGTGATGCTGGCCAGGCCGCTGGAAGATGCCATCGACGCCGCGGTGGCGGCGCAGGCGGATGCCGGTGCCAGGCCTGCCCACGTGGTGCTGATGTCGCCGCAGGGCGCGCCGCTGACGCACGCCAAGGTGGTCGAGCTGGCGCGGCGCCCCGGGCTGGTGCTGATCTGCGGCCGCTACGAGGCGATCGACCAGCGCCTGATCGACCGCCGCGTCGACGAGGAAATCAGCCTCGGCGATTTCGTGCTGTCGGGCGGGGAGCTGCCGGCGATGGCGCTGATCGACGCGGTGGTGCGGCTGCTGCCCGGCGTGCTGGGCGACGCGCAATCCGCGGTGCAGGACAGCTTTGTCAACGGGCTGCTCGATTGTCCGCACTACACGCGGCCCGAGGAATACGAAGGCGTGCGGGTCCCGGACATTCTGCTCGGCGGCCATCACGCCGAGATCGAAAAATGGCGGCGCCGCCAGGCGCTGGCCAATACGGCGCGCAAGCGGCCCGACCTGATCGAGTCCGCGCGCCGTCAAGGTTTGCTGACCAAGGCCGACGAGAGCTTCTTGTCGGAGTGGGCGGCGAAGGAAGGGCGGGGGCAAGCCTCCGCCAGTTGAAACCCCATCCTCTGTCGGGGCCGCGCCATCAGGCGAGGCATGCAACGCCGGCACGATGGCACAGGAGAAGAAACGATGAACATCATCGAGCAGATCGAGAAGGAAGAGATCGCGCGTCTGACCGCGAACAAGACCATCCCCGCATTCGCGCCGGGCGACACCGTCGTCGTCAACGTGAACGTGGTCGAAGGCAACCGCAAGCGCGTGCAGGCTTACGAAGGCGTGGTGATCGCCAAGCGCAACCGTGGCCTGAATTCGTCCTTCATCGTGCGCAAGATCTCGTCGGGTGAGGGCGTGGAGCGTACGTTCCAGCTGTACTCGCCGCTGATCGCCGGCATCGAAGTCAAGCGTCGCGGCGATGTGCGCCGTGCCAAGCTGTACTATCTGCGCCAGCGTTCGGGCAAGTCCGCTCGCATCAAGGAAAAGCTCGTCACCAAGGCCTCCAAGGCCGCGGTCGCTGCCGAGTAAGACGCAGCGCCTGGCCGGCCACGCCGGCCGGAGCGATCGACGGGGTTCGCGCCCCGTCTTCGAGGGCACCTTCGGGTGCCCTTTTTGCATGGTGGCCCCATGGCCGCCCACATCGTGGCCATGCCGCCGTCTCGCCGGGCCGCCGATGCGCCGCGGCGACCTCTGTCATACTTGTGCCGCTATGCGCCCCGCCTTCGATCCCGAAGCGCTGCCGATCGTCTCCGTCGACAGCCAACATCCACCGCTTTCCGAGCCGCGCCTGCGGCCCGACTTCATCCGCCATCGTTTCCTGACCCCGCCGGCCTGGCAGCCCGAGCTGACCGACGAGTCGCGCGCCTACGATCCCAGGCAGAGCCTGCGCGACGCCGCGGTGCTGGTGCCGCTGGTGCAGCGCGCCGACGGCCTGACCGTGCTGCTGACGCAGCGCAACGCCAATCTAAGCGCGCACGCGGGGCAGATCAGCTTTCCCGGCGGCCGCTGGGAGCCAGAGGACGCCAACCGGGTCGCCACCGCGCTGCGGGAAACCGAGGAGGAGATCGGGCTGGGACGGGATTACATCGAGGTGCTGGGCGCGCTGCCGGACTACATCACCGGCACCGGCTTTCATGTCAGCCCGGTCGTGGGCCTGGTGCGCGATGGCTTCACGCTGCGCCCCGATGCGCGCGAGGTCGCCGATGTGTTCGAGGTGCCGCTGGCCTTCCTGATGGATCCGTCGCGCCATCAGCGGCGGCTGTTCCGCTGGGTCGACGGCGAGCGGATGTTCTATGCGATGCCGTATCCGCGCGAGGGCGGCGGGCACCGCTTCATCTGGGGCGCGACCGCGGGCATGCTGCGCAATCTGTACCACCTGTTGGCGGCCTAGCGCGCGGGCGCATGCCTTGCGACGGCGTGCAGGCAATCAGGCCCGCGCCGCTTTCCCTTCCTGCTTCGATTCGGACTCGCGCTGCGCCGCACGGTCGGCATGGCAGTGCGGGCAGCTGACGCCCACGACGTAGTGCGGGCTCTGCTGCTCCTCGGGCGTGACCACGGCCCGGCAGGCAAAGCACTGCTTCGGTCCGGCCGGCTGCAGTTCGGGATTGAGCGCGGTGCGGTAGTCGAAGACGAAGCAGTCGCCGCGATAGTGGCTGCCGCCGACCTCCTCGAAGTACTTCAGGATGCCGCCCTCGAGCTGATAGACGCGTTCGATGCCGGCCTGCTGCATATGGATCGCGCCCTTCTCGCAGCGGATGCCGCCGGTGCAGAACGACACCACGGTCTTGCCGGCGAACTCGTCCTTGTGCTCGGCGACCACCGCCGGGAAATCGCTGAACTTCTGCAACCCGTAGTCGACGGCCTGCTCGAAGGTGCCGACCGCGACCTCGAACGCATTGCGCGTGTCGAGCATCACCACGGGCCGGCCCTCGTCGTCATGGCCCTGGTCGAGCCAGCGCTTCAGGTCGGCGGGGCGTACCGACGGCGCGCGGCCTTCCTCCGGCCGGATCAGCGGCATCTTCATCGTGATGATCTCGCGCTTGATCCGCACCAGCATCCGCTTGAACGGCTGCGTTTCCGACAGGCTCTCCTTCGGTTCGAGGTCGGCGAAGCGCGGATCGGCGCGCAGCCATCCCACCACGTCGTCGATGCCTTCGCGGCTGCCGGCCAGGAACAGATTGATCCCTTCGGGGGCGAGCAGCACGGTGCCCTTGAGCCCGGCCGCTTCGCAGCGCTCGCGCAGGGCCGCGCGCAGCGTCTCGATGTCGTCCAGCGTGACGAATTTGTAGGCGGAAATATTGACGATCTGCATGGACTGCGGCATGGACTGCGGAGGATGGCGTGGCGGCATGTCGGACGCGCCGGCGATGCGCCGGATGAAGCGCCGGATGAAGCGCCGGAGAAGGCGCCGGGACAGGTCCGTGGACCGCGCCGCGCAGCCACCCGCTGCCGCCATTAACTGCCTGACTGGAAACGCGAAATTATAGCGGTTCGGGCGGACGGACGGCGCCGCGCCCGCCGGCCCGATCGCCGCGCAACCGCATCCGGATGCGGATTTCGTTGCCCGCCGGCGGCCCGGCAAACAGCCTGCGCCGGTACAATGGCGCCCATGTCTTCGCCCCGCTTCGTACATCTCCGTCTCCATTCCGAATACTCGATCGTCGACGGCATCGTCCGCCTCGAGGATGCGGTCAAGGCCGCCGCCGCCGATGGCATGGGCGCGCTCGCGCTGACCGACCTGGCCAATGCCTTCGGCCTGATCCGCTTCTACAAGGAGGCGCGCGGCGGCGGCGTCAAGCCGATCGTCGGCGCCGACGTCTGGCTGACCAACGCCGACGATCGCGACAAGCCGGCGCGCATGCTGCTGCTGGTGCAGGACCGGCGCGGCTATCTGAACCTGTGCGTGCTGCTGTCGCGCGCCTGGCTGTCGAACCAGTACCGCGGCCGCGCCGAACTCGAGCCCGGCTGGTTCGAGGAACCCGGCGAGGACGGCCTGCCGCTGTCGACTGGCCTGATCGCGCTGTCCGGCGCGATGGGCGGCGACGTGGGGCAGGCGCTGGCCAACGGCAACGAGGCGGCCGCGCGGCGCGCCGCCCAGCATTGGGCCAGCGTGTTTCCGCAGCGCTACTACATCGAACTGCAGCGCGCCGGCCATCCCGGTACCGAGGCTTATGTGCAACGCGCGGTCCAGCTCGCTGCCGCGCTGCAGCTGCCGGTGGTCGCGACGCATCCGGTCCAGTTCATGACCCCCGACGACCATACCGCGCACGAGGCGCGCGTCTGTATCGCCGAGGGCGAGCTGCTGGCCAATCCGCGCCGCGCGCGCCGCTTCACCACCGACCAATATTTCAAGACGCAGGACGAGATGTGCGCGCTGTTCGCCGACATCCCGTCGGCGCTCGAGAACGCGGTGCAGATCGCGCGCCGATGCAACCTGACGCTCGAGCTCGGCAAGCCGCGCCTGCCGCTGTTCCCGACGCCGGACGGCATGTCGCTGGACGACTATCTGGTGCACATGTCGAAGGAAGGGCTGGAGCGCCGTCTCGAAGTGCTGTTCCCCGACGAGGCGACGCGCGAGGCCAAGCGTCCCGAGTACTACGCGCGGCTCGAGTTCGAGACCGGCATCATCATCAAGATGGGGTTCCCCGGCTACTTCCTGATCGTGGCCGACTTCATCAACTGGGCCAAGAACAACGGCGTGCCGGTCGGTCCGGGGCGCGGCTCGGGCGCCGGCTCGCTGGTCGCCTACGCGCTCGGCATCACCGACCTCGATCCGCTGAAATACGCGCTGCTGTTCGAGCGTTTCCTGAATCCGGAGCGGGTGTCGATGCCCGACTTCGATATCGACTTCTGCCAGCACGGCCGCGATCGCGTGATCCAGTACGTCAAGGAGAAGTACGGCAAGGACGCGGTGTCGCAGATCGCCACCTTCGGCACCATGGCCGCCAAGGCCGCGGTGCGCGACGTCGGCCGCGTGCTCGATCTGGGCTACAACTTCGTCGACGGCGTGGCCAAGCTGATCCCGTTCAAGCCCGGCAAGCTGGTGACGATCGAGGAGGCCAAGAAGGAAGAGCCGCTGCTGACCGAGCGCGAGAACAACGAGGAGGAAGTGCGCCAGCTGCTCGAGCTGGCGCAGCGCGTCGAAGGCATGACCCGCAACGTCGGCATGCACGCGGGCGGTGTGCTGATCGCGCCGGGCAAGCTGACGGACTTCTGTCCGCTGTACACGCAGGGCGGCCAGAACGACGGCATGAGCGGCGTGGTCAGTCAGTACGACAAGGACGACGTCGAGGCCGCGGGCCTGGTCAAGTTCGACTTTCTGGGCCTGACCACGCTGACGATCCTCGACTGGGCCGAGCGCTATATCCGCCGGCTCGATCCGGGCAAGGCCGACTGGAACTGCAGCCAGATCCCGCTCGACGATCCGGCCGCCTTCGACATCCTGAAGTCCGCCAACACGGTGGCAGTGTTCCAGCTGGAAAGCCGCGGCATGCAGGGCATGCTCAAGGACGCCAAGCCCGACCGCTTCGAGGACATCATCGCGCTGGTGTCGCTGTACCGCCCCGGCCCGATGGACCTGATCCCGAGCTTCTGCGCGCGCAAGCACGGCCGCGAGAAGGTGGAATATCCTGACCCGCGCGTCGAACCCGTCCTGAAAGAGACCTACGGCATCATGGTCTATCAGGAGCAGGTGATGCAGATGGCGCAGATCATCGGCGGCTACTCGCTCGGTGGCGCCGACCTGCTGCGCCGCGCGATGGGCAAGAAGAAGCCCGAGGAGATGGCCAAGCACCGCGAGCTGTTCCGCGAGGGCGCCGCGAAGAACGGGCTGTCGTCCGACAAGGCCGACGAGATCTTCGACCTGATGGAGAAGTTCGCCGGCTACGGCTTCAACAAGTCGCACGCCGCCGCCTATGCGCTGCTGGCCTACTACACGGCCTGGTTGAAGGCGCATCATCCGGCCGAATTCATGGCGGCCAACATGTCGCTGGCGATGGACGACACCGACAAGGTCAAGATCCTCTACGAGGATTGCCGCGCCAACGGGCTGCGCGTGCTGCCGCCGGACGTCAATGCCAGCGAATACCGTTTCGCCCCGACCGATGCGAAGACGATCCGCTACGGTTTGGGCGGCATCAAGGGCTCCGGCCAGGGCGCGATCGAGGACATCCTGCGCGCGCGCGAGGAACGGCCTTTTACCGACCTGTTCGACTTCTGCGAGCGCGTCGACCGCCGCCAGGTCAACCGCCGCACGATCGAAGCGCTGATCCGCGCCGGCGCCTTCGACACGCTGCATCCGAATCGCGCCCAGCTGCTGGCCTCGGTGCCGCGCGCGATGGAGGCCGCTGAGCAGAAGGCCGAGTCGGCCAACCAGGTGTCGCTGTTCGACCTGATGGCAGACGATGGCGACGCGCACCGCCCGGAGCTGATCGACGAGCCGGCGTGGACGCCCAAGCGCATGCTGCAGGAAGAAAAGCAGGCGCTCGGCTACTACTTCTCCGGCCACCTGTTCGACGCCTATCGCGACGAGGTGCGGCGCTTCGTCAAGGGCACGCTGGCGGCCCTGGAAAAGGAAGTGCAGGGCAACGGCGGCGGCTATGGCCGCGACGTGCGCGGCAAGATGGTCGCCGGCGTGATCACCGGCATCCGCACCCAGATGACCCAGCGCGGCAAGATGCTGATCGTGCTGCTCGACGACGGCACCGGGCAGATCGAGATGACGGTGTTCAACGAGGTGTTCGACGCCAACCGGCACATGTTCCGCGAGGACGAGCTGCTGATCGCGCAGGGCAACGCGCGCCACGACACCTTTACCGGCGGCGTGCGCTTCACCGCGGAAACGGTGATGGACCTGACCACCGCCCGCATCCGCCATGCGCGCGCGCTGAAGCTGTCGCTGAACGGCAATTCGTCGACCGCGATGCTGCGCGAGCTGCTGACGCCGCACCTGGCCGCCTCCGCTGGCGCGGCGGGCCTGCCGGTCTGCATCCAGTACGCGAGCGCCTCGGCGGTCTGCGAGGCGGTGCTGGGCCAGGCCTGGCAGGTGGTGCCGTCGGATGACACGCTGGCGGCACTGCGGGCGGCGCTGTCGCCGGAGTGCGTCAGTACGTTGTACGAGTGAGGGGCAGCGAGTCGGCAAGACGCGCGCCTTGTCGATAACGGCCGTTATCGGCCCCCTCTCCCGCTGGCGGGAGAGGGTAGGGGAGAGGGAACAGGGCGGGTCAACGAGCGTCGAGGGTTACAGGAAGCGCCCGCTTCCCTCTCCCCCAACCCCTCTCCCGCAAGCGGGAGAGGGGAGTACCGAAGCCCCTCAGCGCTTCACCCCTTCACCCCTTCATCCCTTTCACCAGATTCCCCAGCGCGAAGAACGGCGCATAGATGCCGGGGCAGGCGGCATAGAGGAACATCCGCAGCCGGTGGCCCAGCCGCACGTCACGCGCGCGCAGCAGCAGCCGCAGCCGCTCGCCGTTGCTGCTCGCGGCGAAGATGTCGCGCGTGAAGGTCTCGCGGGCCAGCTTGCCGGCCTTGTGGCGGCGCATCGCGTCGCCGGCGCCGGCCAGCTCGGCGTCCTGGATGAACTGCAGCGTCTCGGCCAGCGAGCTGCGGTTGGTCAGCTGGATGCGCCTGACGAAGTCGGCCGGCGTGCGCCACTTGCGCTTGCCCGAGACGCCGCCGCGGCGATAGCGCACCAGCGGCCGGCGCAGCGTGATGGCGCCGCCGCCGAGCACCGCGCGCAGCGTGGTGATCTGGTCTTCGGAGATCATGCCGGGCGCGATCGGGCCGAAGCGTTCGAACTGCCGGCGCGTCCAGGTATGCGAGGCGCCGATGACGACCGGCGGTTCGGCGATCCAGCGATCGACGCTGTCATAGATGCCGAGCTCGCTGTGCGCGATGGTGCCGTGGTCGACGCCCTCGTAGTCCATGTCGATCAGGTCGGTGGCGATCAGGTCCGGCTTGCGGCCGTGCGCGAGCCAGGCCTGCGCGACCTCGCGGCAGCGCGTCGGCAGCGAGATATCGTCGCCAGCGGCGACGAAGATCAGCTCGCCGTGCGACAGCTCGACCAGCTGGCTCAGATGCCCGCTGATGCCGAGGTTGACCGGGTTGCGCCGCAGCGTCACGCGATGCGGGCCGGCGTAGCCCTGCAGCGCCCGCTGCGCGGCGGCGAAGGTGTCGTCGGTCGAGGCGTCGTCCGAGACGATGATCTCGAGGTCCGGGTAGTCCTGGGCCAGCGCGCCGGCGATCGCGCCGGCGATGAAGCGCTGCTGGTTATAGGTGATCAGCAGCAGGGTCGCGGACGGCCACACGCGGTCCCGCGCATTCGCCGCGTCCGCCGTGTCACCTGCGTCCGCCGTCGCCCGCACCTCGCCGCCATTCGCCGTACCGCTCATCCTCGCTTCCTCTCTGCTTGCCAATCTGCTTGCTGTCCGCTCGCCACCCGCGGGTGGCCCCATCGCGGCAAGGCCGAACGATACCATGCCGATCCGGCCCCCCAACGCAGGGAGGGGGCGCAAGGGGCAACGGTATAATGCGCCGCGTGGCGCCCCCCGGCCGCCCTTTGTTTTCGGCTCATGGCCAATGTGCCCGCCAACGCCGTTCCGGCGCCGATCCGTATTTCACCCCATGAGCATGCATCGTGTTTCCATCGGTGTCGCGGCGATTGCCGCGGCGCTGTCCCCTGTGCTGATGCTGACCCTGCAGGGCGGCACCGGCTACTGCTTCTTCGTCGTGCTGGCCTTCAGCCTGCTGTGGCTGAGCCAGGCCGAGAACCGCCGCCAGAGCCGAGAGCTGTTGCTGCGCTACAAGTGGTACGTCGTGGCGATGACGGCCTATCCGCTGGCAATCGGCCTGCAGGCACTGCTGACCGGCGAGGTGCCGTCACGCGCGTTCGATTCGCCGTCGCGGCTGCTGCTGTCCGTGCCGATCTTCCTGCTGCTGGCCGCGGTGCCGGCCGAGCGGCTGCGGCCGTTCCAGTGGGGCTGCGTGGCCGGCGCGCTGGGCGCGTGCTTCTGGTCCGTGCTGATCCTGTTCTCGCCGGCCGAGTGGGTGATGTCCGGCCGCGCCGGCAATCCCTTCACCAACCCGATTCCGTTCGGCGACACCGCGCTGGTGCTCGGCTTCATGGGCGCGATTCCGCTGGCCGAACGGGGCCGCCCGCGCTGGGAGCAGGTGCTGCGCCTGCTCGGCCTGGCGGCCGGCTGCTATGCCTCGTACGCCTCGGAGAGCCGCGGCGGCTGGATCGCCATTCCGGTGATGCTGTGGGTGCTGCTGTGCCGCTTCGACCTGGCTCGCATGCGTCCGCGCCGGCTGATGCTGGTGTTCGCCGCGTCGCTGACGCTGGGGGCGATGGCCGCGCTCAATACGCCGGTGGTGCAGAGCCGGATTGCCGCCGCGACCTCGGACTTCGAGCGGCTGGCGCAGGGCGATGCCGACACCTCGATCGGCTTGCGGCTGCAGCTGTGGCAGGCGGCCTGGACGCTGTTCGAGCGGGAACCGGCGCTGGGCGTCGGCAAGGGCACGCTGAAGGACAATCTGCAGGTGCTCGCCGAGCGCGGCGAGGCCTCGCCGGCGATCGTCCATCCGCACGCGCACAACGAGCTGTTCTCGACGCTGGCCGAGATGGGGCTGCTGGGCCTGGCGGCGCTGCTGCTGCTGTACTACGGCTCGGCGATCTATTTCTGGCGCCATCGCCATTCGGCCGATCCCGACATCGCCACCGCGGCCGCGATGGGCCTGGTGCTGTCGCTGGGCACGGTGGTGTTCGGGCTGACGATCGACGTCTTCACGCTGGTGATGAACACCGCGTTCTTCGGGCTGACCTCGGCGACACTGCTGGGCATCATCGCCAATCGCACGCGGCAGCTGGAGCACGCTGCCCAGGCGGCGGGCCCGCCGCGCTCGACGAACGCGTAGCCGTTCAGGCGCCGCCGAGCCGCAGCAGCGCATCGAGATGCGCCGCCGGTTCCGGGTTGTAGCGCAGATGCCGGCGCGGCTCGGCGATCCGCGCGCCGCCGTCCTCCGACCACGCGGCGGCCTCGCGCATCGCGGCGGCGATCGCCGCCACGTCGCTGCGCGCGAAGCGCCGCGCCACCGCATCGTCCATCACCTCGAGGCAGGCGATATTGTCGGCCAGCAGCACCGGCGTGCCGCACAGCACCGACTCGATGCCGACCAGTCCGAACGGCTCGTAGCTCGAGGCCAGCACGGTGAAATCGGCGGCGGCATAGAGCTCGGCCATATTGGCGCAGTAGCCCAGTTCGCGCACGCCGGGCAGCGTCTTGCCGACCGGCCGGCCGGCGACGGCGAGCGTTGCATCGAGGCCGCTGCCGGCCAGCGCGCGGGCCAGCACATCGAGGCCCTTGCGGGAGTGGTCGGACGACGGGAACAGGAACACCGGCGTGTCGCCAAAGCCGAAGCGCTGGCGCAATGCCGCGCGTGCGGGGTCGTCGACCGGACGGAAGCGCGCGGTGTCCACCGGCGGATAGAGCAGGGCGAGCCGGTCGGCCGGCACGCCATAGAGCTCGGCCAGTTCGTCGGCCATCAATCGAGAATGCGCGACCACGCGGCGCGCGGCCGCATAGTGGCGCGATTCCAGTTCGATCTGGCGCCGGTCCCAGAAGGTCGGCGCGCGTCCCGATGCGCGCAGGTAGCCGCGATGGGTGCCGCCGCAGACCGCCAGGTCGGCGCCCACCACGCGGTTGCAGCCGATCAGCAGATCGCAGTGGCGATGCGCGTCGCGCATGCCCCACGAGAACGCGGTGTCACGCATCTTGCCGGGCAGCCAGCGCACGCGCACCAGATGCCGGTCGACCTGGCCGTACTCGGGAATGTCGCCGTCGAAGCGGCGCGCGAACACCGCGGGGCGCTCGCCGCGCGCAATCAGGCCGCGCGCCAGGTCCAGCGCATAGCGTTCGAAGCCGCCGCCCTTGCCGAAGCGGTTGCAGGAGATGCCGATCTTCATGGACACGGATATCCGGACGGGAGAAAAGCCATGGCTGCGGGTCGTTGGCCGTTCATTGGCCGCCGGGCTGCTGCCGGCCCAGGTACCACAGCTTCAGGTATTTGTAGTAGCTCGCCTGCGCGTTCATCAGCGCGACGCCGAAGCCCTCGGCCCCGTCGAGAATGCTGCGCCGAAGCAGCCAGGTCCGCACGAAGGCCCACAGGCCGTGGCCCGCGGCGGCCAGCGGAGAAGAACGCTTGCCGCGGCTGAATGCCTGGCGGGCGCCGGCCGACGAATAGCTGTCGATCTTGCGCAGCACGTCCGAGTAGTCGCGATAGCTGTAGTGCGTCAGCGGTTCGCGCAGCCGGCCGAGCCGGCCCTGCACGATCAGGCTCTCGTGCACCAGCGCATCGCTGAAGCGCCCATGGCCGCGGCGCACGAGCCGCGTCACATAGTCGGGATACCAGCCGCCATGGCGGATGAAGCGGCCGCAGAACTGCGACAGCCGCGGCATCTCGTAGCCGTCGGCGCTGCCGCTGGCGATCGCCGCGAGGATCTCGTCGCGCAGCGCGGGGCTGACGCGCTCGTCGGCATCGATGCTGAGGATCCAGTCGCCCGTCGCGGCGTCGACCGCGCGGTTCTTCTGCGGCCCGAAGCCGGGCCAGTCTTCGGTCTGGATCACGCGCGCGCCCATGTCCCGGGCAATCGCCGGGGTGGCGTCCGCGCTCATGCAATCCACTATAATCGCCTCGTCACACCACTTCACGCTCTCCAGACAGGCCTGGATATTGTGGGCTTCGTTGCGGGTGATGATGACGACGGAGAGTTTCATTGACGTGGTCGTATGGCCTGCTGTATGACGCGACCGAGCCGCGATCCGACCGCCATCGGCACGGTATCGCCCCGGTCGAGCGCGGCGCCATTGTACCCCGGCCCCTGCCAGCCTCTGCGCCGGGCCGACCCCGCCGGTGCCCGCTTCCGGTCTCCGGCCCGGGCTCACCGGCGCCTCTGATTATTCCGAAGGAGTGTTCTTGTCCCGCCCATCGACGCCAGGTGTGCAAACCATGCCCGCCCGACTCTGGTCCTACCTGCGCCCGGAGTTGCGCATCTTCATCGCGGCCATCATTGCGATGGCCGTCGTGGCCGCCAGCGAAGGGGTGATCCCCAAGGTCGTCAACGATCTGCTGGACAAGGGCTTCGGCGGCGACTACGCCGGCAAGCTGTGGCATGTGCCGGCGATCCTGACCGGCGTCGCGCTGATTCGCGGCCTGGCGCAGTTCGCTTCCGGCTATCTGCTCAGCCTGATTTCCAATCGCGTGCTGCTGAAGATGCGGCTGCAGATGTTCGAGCGGATGCTCCATGTGCCGGCGATGTTCTTCCATCGCAATACCGCGGCGTCGCTGATCAATGCGGTGATCTTCGAGGTCAACCAGGTGCTGCAGATCCTGACCAGCGTCTTCATCACGCTGGTGCGCGACTCGCTGACCGTGGTCGCGCTGTTGATCTACCTGTTCTACACGAACTGGCGGCTGACGCTGATCGTGGCGGTGATCCTGCCGGTGATCGGCTACCTGATGTCGAAGATCAACCGGCGCCTGCGCAAGCTCAATCGCGAGCACCAGACGCTGACCAACAGCGCCGCCTACGTCGTCGAGGAAGCGGCCGGCGGCTTCAAGGTGGTCAAGCTGCACGGCGGCGAGACCTACGAACTGGCGCGCTTTCGCGCGATGGCCGAGCGGCTGAAGAACTATTCGATGCGGATGGCGGTCGCGGGCGGGCTGAATCAGCCGGTCACCGCGTTCCTGGCGGCGCTGGCGCTGTCGGTGATCATCACCATCGCGATGGTGCAGGCGCAGGGCAATCAGACCACCATCGGTGGTTTCACCGGTTTCGTGATGGCGATGCTGCTGCTGATCTCGCCGCTGAAGCACCTGACCGACATCAACCAGCCGCTGACGCGCGGCATGACCGCCGCCGAAATGATCTTCCGGCTGATCGACGAGCCGGTCGAGCCGCAGCACGGCGGACTGCCGCTGGAGCGCGCGCGCGGCGAGCTGGTGTTCGACCGCGTCGGCTTCCGCTACGGCGATGCCGGGCGCCCGGCGCTGCAGGACGTGTCGCTGCGCGTCAGCCCGGGCGAGGTGCTGGCGCTGGTCGGTCCGTCCGGCAGCGGCAAGACCACGCTGGTCAATCTGGTGCCGCGCTTCTTTGATCCGACCGAAGGGCGCATCCTGCTCGATGGCCAGCCGCTCGATGCGCTGGCGCTGAAGGACCTGCGCCGCCAGATCGCCTTCGTCAGCCAGGACGTCGTGCTGTTCAACGACACCGTCGCCGCCAACGTGGCCTATGGCGTGCACTCGGCCGACCAGATCGACCTGGCGCGGGTCGAACGCGCGCTGGAGGCCGCCTATCTGACCGACGTGGTCAAGGCGCTGCCCGAGGGCCTGCAGACCAATATCGGCGACAACGGCATGAAGCTGTCCGGCGGCCAGCGCCAGCGCCTGGCGATCGCGCGCGCGCTGTACAAGGACGCGCCGATCCTGATCCTGGACGAGGCCACCTCGGCGCTCGATTCGGAGTCCGAGCGCCAGGTCCAGGCCGCGCTCGAATCGCTGATGGTCGGCCGTACCACGCTGGTGATCGCGCACCGGCTGTCGACCATCGAGAACGCCGACCGCATCGCGGTGCTGGACCAGGGCCGCATCGCCGAGCACGGCACCCATGCCGAACTGCTGGCCGCGAACGGCCTGTACGCGGGGCTGCACCGCATCCAGTTCGCCACGCAGTAAGTTGGCCTCGCAGTAAGCCGGCCGGGCAGTAAGCCGGCCGCGCGCTTGGGCGCCGGCCCGCGAGGCTTGGCGTGCCGCCGTGGCTGGCCGATACTGTCGCAGGCCCCCGCACACCGCGCGGGGCCATGCCGACAGCCGGATCAACCGGAACCCACCGAGGAGACCACGATGAGCGAATCGCAGCAAGCCAGTCCGTCCTCGACTGCATCGGCCGACAAGCCGATCAGCCGCTACCCCGTGCCGACGCTGGAGCAGGTGCCCGACGATATCCGCGAGCGGATCCTGGCGGTGCAGGAGAAGGCGGGCTTCGTGCCCAATGTCTTTCTCGCGCTGGCGCACCGGCCGGCCGAGTTTCGCGCCTTCTTCGCCTATCACGACGCGCTGATGGACAAGGAGGGCGGGCTGACCAAGGGCGAGCGCGAGATGATCGTGGTCGCCACCTCCGGCGTCAACCAGTGCCTCTATTGCGTGGTCGCGCATGGCGCGATCCTGCGCATCTACGAGAAGAAGCCGCTGCTGGCCGACCAGGTCGCGGTCAACTACCGCAAGGCCGACCTGCCGCCGCGCCAGCGCGCGATGCTCGATTTCGCGATCAAGGTCTGCCAGGCCTCGCACGAGATCGACGAGGCTGACTTCGACGCGCTGCGCCCGCACGGCTTCTCCGACGAGGACGCCTGGGATATCGCCGCGATCACCGCCTTCTTCGGCCTGTCCAACCGGATGGCCAACACCATCGGCATGCGTCCCAACGATGAGTTCTTCCTGATGGGACGTGTGCCGAAGGCCAAGCCATAAACCGCTTCCGGGACCGGCCGTCTCGCCCGCGGACGGCGGATGCCGTCCGCTCCCGACCTGCAAGGAGATTGCATGCCAAGGATCGTCGACCGATCGTTTCTTTCCTCGCTTCTTTCCTCGTGGCTTTCGCGCCTGACCAGCACCGGCC
>NZ_AMPR02000433.1:0-88510 GCF_000307735.3 Cupriavidus sp. HPC(L)
AGGCGGGCCAGCTCGGCCTGGCGCTGGGCGTTGGCGGCGGCCTCGCGCTTGGCCTTCGCGTCCGCGTCGGCCTTGGCCCTGGCCTTCGCCTCGGCGTCCGCCTTGGCCTTCTTCGCCTGCTCTTCCTTGCGCTCGGCCTGTTCCTTGCGCTTCTGCTCCTCGGCGCGCTGCTGCTCTTCCTTGCGCTGGGCCTCTTTCCGCTGCTCTTCCTTGCGCAGGGCTTCCTTGCGTTGTTCTTCCTTGCGCTGCGCCTCGCGGCGCTCGGCAGCCTCGCGTTCCTCGCGCTCCTGGCGGGCCTTCAGCTCGGCCTGCTTGCGCGCGGCCTCGCGCGCCTCGGCCTCGCGGCGCTTCTGGCGCTCCAGCGCGATGTCGGCGTCTTCCTCGGGCTTGGGCTGCGCCACCGGCGCCGGGGGCGCCGGGGTTGGCTGGGGCTGCGGCCGCGGGGTCGGCTCGGGAGCCGGGGTATCGGGGACTTCCTCCCACAGCTCGGCTTCGACGCCAGCCGGGGTGCTGATCTGCCAGTTGACACCGTAGTACAGCACGATGCCCAGCAGCAGATGCATGAAGAGCGCCAGCAGGAAGGAGCGCAGCGTGCCGCGTTCCTTGACCGGCTGATACGGGTAGGAGTCGGCGGTCTTCATCGGAAAGGCTAACGGCAGGGTTCCGGGCGACATCCGGTCGTCATCCAGCGGTTACTTGGACTTGACCATCAGGCCGACGCGCTTGACGCCATCGGCCTTCAGTTCGGACATCACGTCGAGCACCGCCTCGTACTTGACCGCGCGGGCGGCGGCAATCACCACCGGCTGGTCCGGGTTCTCGTTCTGGCGCTGGTGCACGAAGTCCAGCAGGCCCTTGGTGTCGAGCTTGCGCTCGAACGATCCGCCCTCGGGATTCTTGCCGCGCGCGGTCAGCGTGCCGTCCTCGTGCACGGTGACGACGATCGGCGGGGTCTTCTGCTGCGGCGTGGCGTCGGCCACGGTCGGCAGGTCCACCACGGCGGGGCTGACGATCGGCGCCGCCACCATGAAGATGACGAGCAGAACCAGCATCACGTCGATATACGGCACGACGTTGATGTCGGCGCTGGCCCGGCGGCGCGAGCCGCCGCGGCGCTGAATGGCTGCCATGCTGCGCTTCTCCTTGGCCTGGCCTTCAGCGGGTCTGCCGCTGCAGGATGTTGAGGAATTCTTCCATGAAGCTCTCGAAGCGGATCGCCAGCCGGTCGATCTCGGTCGCGTAGCGGTTGTACGCGATCACCGCCGGAATCGCCGCGAACAGGCCGATCGCGGTGGCCACCAGCGCTTCGGCGATGCCCGGCGCGACCGAGGCCAGCGTGGCCTGCTGGACGTTGGACAGGCCGCGGAACGCGTTCATGATCCCCCAGACCGTGCCGAACAGGCCGATGTACGGGCTGACCGAGCCGACCGAGGCCAGGAACGGCAGGTGGGACTCGAGCACGTCCATCTCGCGCTGGTAGGCGGCGCGCATCGCGCGGCGGGCCGCGTCGAGCAGCGCGCCGGCGTCGTTGCTGCGCTCGCGCGCCTTCAGGTATTCGCCCATGCCGGACTCGAAGATCCGCTCGAGCGCGCCGGTGCTGTGCCGGTTGTTGGCCGCGCTGTGATACAGCGCCTGCAGGTCGCCGCCCGCCCAGAAATCGCGCTCGAAGCCTTCGGTCTGGGTGCGCGCGGCGCGCAGCGCCATGTGCTTGCGGAAAATATAGGTCCAGGAGAACAAGGACATGACGACCAGCAAGGCCATCACGGCCTGCGCCAGGAAGCTGGCGTGCATCACCAGCGTAAGGATCGACATGTCTTGCGTGACGGTCACGGGATTCATCGAGCGGTCTTGATGGTTGCGAGGACTGGTGCGGGAATCGGGGCCGGGCGGAAGCTGTTGCGGTCCACGCATCCCACCCGGATCGTGCCCGCGGCCAGCATCAGCGGCCCGCGCCACGCTTCCTGGGCGAATTGGACCGAGGCGGGCCCGACCCGTTCAATACGGGTGCGGATCTCCAGCAGATCGTCCAGCCGGGCGGGCGCATTGTATTCCACCGCCGTGCTGCGCACGACAAAGACCACGCCGGATTCGTCGGCGAGGGCCTGCTGCTCGATACCCAGCGAGCGCAGCCATTCGGTGCGCGCGCGTTCGAAAAACTTGAGGTAGTTGGCGTAGAACACCACCCCGCCGGCGTCGGTGTCTTCCCAGTAGACGCGCAGGGGCCATACGAAATTCGTCATGGCCGCGATTGTAACGGACGCGGGCGCGGCCCCGGTGTCACACGGCGTCCGACAACGCAACGCCGGGACCGTCCTACAGATGAACGGCCGTTGCCTGCCCGCCGGCGCCTTGCTGCAGGCGGTCCTCCCGGCTTGCGGCAAGGCGGGGCCTCGCGTAAACTCCGGCCAACCATTCCACCTTGCGCGACTGGCGAAGTCAGTGGGTACTACCACGAGGAAGCGCAAGATCTCTGGCGCCACGCCACCGGAAGCGGTCCGATGCCAGGGCGCGATGCCCGGCCCCGGCCCCTTGCGATAGCCGCCGCGCCTGCCGCTCGCCTGGGCCAGCGAATGGGAAGCAGGGTGCGCCCTGCGCCGCCAGCTCCGGGCCCCGCGCCCAGGCCGGCGACGCGGTTCGCATGCGTCTTCCCCGCGCGCCCTACCGTCGTTCCGTTCCCGTATCCTTCGGTCATCCGCCGTCATTGCACGGTTTTCACCGATCCTTCTACAGACGAGTTTTCGCCATGTTCGAACGCAGCCGCTACACGATCGACCAGATCGATCCCGAACTCTGGTCCGCCATCCAGCAGGAAAATCAGCGCCAGGAAGACCATATCGAGCTGATCGCTTCCGAAAACTACACTTCGCCGGCCGTGATGGCCGCGCAGGGCTCGCAGCTGACCAACAAGTACGCCGAGGGCTATCCCGGCAAGCGTTACTACGGCGGCTGCGAATATGTCGACGTCGTCGAGCAGCTGGCGATCGACCGCGTCAAGCAGCTGTTCGGCGCCGAGGCCGCCAACGTGCAGCCGAACTCCGGCTCGCAGGCCAACCAGGGTGTGTTCTTCGCCGTTCTGAAGCCGGGCGACACCATCATGGGCATGAGCCTGGCCGAAGGCGGCCACCTGACCCACGGCATGGCGCTGAACATGAGCGGCAAGTGGTTCAACGTGGTCAGCTACGGCCTGAACGCCGACGAGGACATCGACTACGGCGCGCTGGAAAAGCTGGCCCAGGAAAAGAAGCCGAAGCTGATCATCGCCGGCGCGTCGGCCTTCTCGCTGCGCATCGACTTCGAGCGCATCGCCGCGGTGGCCAAGTCGGTCGGCGCCTATTTCATGGTCGACATGGCGCACTACGCGGGCCTGATCGCCGCGGGCGTCTACCCGAACCCGGTGCCGCACGCGGACTTCGTCACCACCACCACGCACAAGAGCCTGCGCGGCCCGCGCGGCGGCGTGATCCTGATGAAGGCCGAGCATGAGAAGGCCATCAACTCGGCGATCTTCCCCGGCATCCAGGGCGGCCCGCTGATGCATGTGATCGCCGGCAAGGCGGTCGCGTTCAAGGAAGCGCTGTCGCCGGAGTTCAAGGCCTATCAGCAGCAGGTCGTCAAGAACGCCCAGGCGCTGGCCGACACGCTGATCGCGCGCGGCCTGCGCATCGTCTCGGGCCGCACCGAGAGCCACGTGATGCTGGTCGACCTGCGCGCCAAGCAGATCACCGGCAAGGAAGCCGAGAAGATCCTCGGCGACGCGCACATCACGGTCAACAAGAACGCGATCCCCAACGATCCGGAAAAGCCGTTCGTGACCTCGGGCATCCGCCTGGGCTCGCCGGCGATGACCACGCGCGGCTTCAAGGAAGAGGAAGCGCGCCAGGTTGCCAACCTGATCGCCGACGTGCTGGACAACCCGCACGACGCCGCCAACATCGCGCGCGTGCGCGAGCAGGTCGCGGCGCTGACCAAGCGCTTCCCGGTCTACGGCTGATCGGCCGTCGCCGCGCGCCGCCGCCTTGCCCGGCGGCGCGCGGCCGCCCAACCTCCGCCTCCAGGTGGTCCGATGAAATGTCCCTTCTGCGGTCACTCCAATACCCAGGTGCTCGACACCCGCATGTCCGAGGAAGGCGATACCGTGCGCCGGCGCCGCCGTTGCGAGGCCTGCGACCGGCGCTTCACCACCTATGAGCGGATCGAGCTGTTCTTCCCGGCCATCGTCAAGAAGAACGGCAGCCGCGTCGATTACGCACGCAGCAAGCTGAAGGACTCGATGCGGCTGGCCCTGCGCAAGCGGCCGGTATCGGCCGAGGCCATCGACGAGGCGATCGCGCGCATCGAGGAAAAGCTGCTGGCGCTGGGACAGAAGGAAATTCCCAGCAGCCAGGTCGGCGAACTGGTGATGCGCGAGCTGCGCAAGCTCGACAAGATCGCCTATATCCGATTCGCTTCGGTCTATCGCAGCTTCGAGGACGTGTCCGAGTTCTCCGACGTGCTGG
This sequence comes from Cupriavidus sp. HPC(L), assembly GCF_000307735.3. Lineage (NCBI taxonomy): Bacteria > Pseudomonadati > Pseudomonadota > Betaproteobacteria > Burkholderiales > Burkholderiaceae > Cupriavidus > Cupriavidus sp. HPC(L). The sequence continues at coordinate 4,497 of NZ_AMPR02000433.1, forward strand.
CCGAAGTCAGTACGCCCAACGGCAAGCGCTGAGGCGCTGCATGACGGGCAGCGGCGCCTTGCTGGTTGCCGTTGCGGCCTGCGCTGTTGCAAACCTTGTCGAATCCTCCACGATTCGACACCGGATCCCCGCCCGCTGACGATTAATCTGGTCCCCGCTTGTCACGCACAGGACCAGAGCGATGGTTGCGATCCCTTCGGCGGCTTCCCCTTCCGTTCTCTACCGTTCCAACCGCGGGCGCGTGCCCCACCGCGGCTACCTGCTGCTCGAATCGCTGGTCGCGCTGGCCGTGCTCGGCATCGGCCTGCTGCCGCTGGCCCGGCTCGGCCCGACCGCGCTGCAATGGTGGCGTGATCCCTTGCTGATCGGCCAAGCCCTGCGGCTCGCCGCCGAGGGCGCGGAACTCGCCGGCCTGGCGGGGCCGGATGCCGTGCCCGATCCCGCCAGGCTGCCCGCTGTCTCGCATGCCGACGGCCTGCCGCGGCCACGCTGGTGCGCGTCGGTGCCGACCGACGCGGCGCAGTCGCACTGTCCGGCCGGCCAGCGCGTCGTGGTGGTCGGCCCCCTGCCTTCGTCGCCCAGCCCGCGCGGCGAAACCGGTGTCGCCCATCCCCGGATCGCGTTGCGCGCGATCGCGCTGCGGTTGCGGCCATGATCGCGATCGTGCCTGGCCCGCGCCGGGCCGCATCGGCCTCGACCCAAGTCACGGCGATACCACGGCCCGCGCGTATGCCCGCCGGATCGTCGCTGGTCGACGCGATGGTCGGCCTGCTGCTCGGCACGCTGGCGACCGGCGCTGCGGCGATGGTGTTCCTGACCATGCGTTCCGCCTACGCAATCGCCGCCGAGCAGCGCGAGCTCGAACAGCGCGGCGCCGCCCTGCTCGACGCGATTGCCGCGCTGCTGCGCCATGCGGGCTGGCATCCGGATCCGACCACTGCCCTGCCTGCGCCGCTGAGCGGCCGCGACGACTGCGGCCAACCGAGGCTCGGCGGCACGCTCGCTTGCGACAAACCCGGCGTCGCCGGCAGCGATGCGCTGCTGATCCGCTTCGGCGGCGATCATCCGGCCGGCGATCCGGCGCTGCCGGACCGCTATCTGACCGACTGCAGCGGATATCCCGTCCCCATCGCGGCCGTTCCTGCGGAAACCAGGCCGGCATTGTCGGCGCGAACGGCCGACTATCTGACCGCCAATCTGCTTTACGTCGCCGACGGTGCCGACGGCGAGCCGCAGTTGCTGTGCCGCTACCCGGGGCGCGGCGATGGAGGCAGCGGTGGCGGCAGCGCTGGCAGGACCTGGAGCACCGGGGCGCTGGCCCGCGGCGTCGAGACCCTGCAGCTGCGCTATGGCATTGACCGCGATGGCGATGGCCGCGTCGACGCCTTCCTGCGCGCCAGCGAGCTTGGGGCGGCCGGACCCGGTGCGTGGTGCAGCGTGTTGGCCGTGCAGATCGCGCTGGTGCTGCGCACCGGGGTCGGCACCACCGCCGCGCTGCCGCCGCCGCTACCGCTGCCACTGTTGCCGGCGCGCATGGCCGGCGAGCAGGGCGACGATATCGTGTTCCGGCCGCGCTCGCGCCCCAACGCTTCGCGGCGGGTCTTCGCCACCACGGTATGGCTGCGCAATGCGCCGTTCCGCGCGGGGTCGCCATGTTGAAAGCCAACGACGAGGCGATGTCTCGGCAAGCGCAACGCGGCGCCATCACGCTGATTTCCGTGGTCGTGATGTCGACGCTGACGCTGGCCCTGGCGGGCGCGCTGTTCGTGCTGCTGCTGGCAGGACATCAGGCGATCGGCCAGCGGCTCGAACGCGAGATTGCGTTCCGCGGCGCCGAGCTTGCGCTGATCGACGGCGAGCGCAATCTGCGCGACATCACGAAGGTAATGGCGGACGCCGCCGCCAGCGCGGCATCGGCCCAGCCTGACCATCGCTTCGCAACATGGCCTGCGCCCGGTCGTTGCGGCACGCAGGCACAGCGCGGCCTGTGCAGCGCCGCCGTGGGCCAGCCGCCACCGTGGCGAGCCTGGATGGGGGTGGGCCTGCCTGCCGACGACATCGGCATCCCGATCGGAACGGAGAGCGGCGCGACGCTGCCCGTCATCCCTGCGGAGATGGCCGGCGCGACCACGGTGCCGCGCTATCTGATCGAACGCCTGCCGCAGAAAGACACCGGCGCATCGGCGCCCGCCGGCGTGCCCGCGCGGCGCTACCGGATCACCGCACTCGGCCAGGGCCGCGATCCGGCCGCCCGCGTCGTGCTGCAAACCGAATGGATCGATCCGTCTCCACGCGACGGAGGCGCAGGCCAGCCGGGACGCGCCGGAATCCGACGCCTCGGCTGGCGCGAACTCGTGCCGCCATATCCGCCATGACGGTACCCCGCCCCGCCGCCTTCACGCTGATCGAGCTGCTCGTCGCGGTCACCATCGCCGCCATCGTCGCCGGCATCGCAGCCGCCAGCTGGCATCGGCACCTGCAGCGCAGCTGGCGCGCGCAGGCGCGCACGGCGCTGATCGCGGCGATGCTCGAGCTGCAGCGCCACGCGATGACGCGCGGCAGCTTCGCCGACGACAGCGGGCACCGTCCCGCCGGAAGCTGGCCGCAGTGGGTACCGGCACCGCCGGCGCGCCCGCAATACCGTCTGGCGGCGTTGGCCTGCATCGATGCCAGCCCGCGCGATGCCGACCTCGACCGTTGCATCGAACTGCATGCCGTGCCGCAATGGCCCGACCCAGACTGCGGCACGCTGATCCTGCGCAGCACCGGTGAGTGGCTGATGAATCCGCCTGGCACGGGGCGCCCGGTACCATGGCCCGAAGGGTGCTGAGCGCGCGCCGCGGCGATCGCTGGTGGGCCTGCCAGGACAATACGGGGACCACGCTGATCGAATCGCTGGCCGCGCTGGCGATGACGGCACTCCTGGCCGCCGCCGGCTACCCGTCGTATCGCGATGCGCTGGAGCGCCAGCAGGTCCGCGTGGCCGCCGACCTGCTGGCGGCCTCGATCGAGACGGCGCGCGCGTTCGCGCTGGCCAGGCGCGGCACCGTCCTGCTGGCGCCGCGTGCAGGCATCGCCGACTTCTCGCGCGGCTGGCGTATCGTGGCGGCGGAAGCAAACGACGCCGATGAGACCGGCGAGGCCCCGACGCTGTCGGTGGTGACCCTCGGCGCCGCCTGCCTGCGCGTCGCGCTGCGCGCCACCGACGGCAGCCCCGCGCTGCGGCTGGCGCCTGTGGGATACTCTCGGTCGGAACGTGGCGGCTTTTATGCCGCCACCTTTACCCTGCGCTGCGGCGATGCGCAGCGTCAGGTCAGGCTCGGCGCGCTGGGCCGCTTGCGCATCTGTACGCCCGGGCAGGACGCCGACTGCGACAGCCGGACCGACGCCCGGCCCTGAGCCACGCCGGCCCCTAAGCGCGGCCCGGCATGCCGGATCCGTCCACGCCAGCCAAGTGCGCCAGACCAATACGCCCGACCGATACGCCCGACCGATACGCCCGACCAATACGCCCGACCGATACGCCAACCCATCACGCCAGTCAGGCCCGTCAAGACAACCGGCAGGAAACCGCCCACTCATGTTCTCCGAAACCGATCACGCCGCCATGCAGCAGGCCCTCGCGCTGGCCGCGCGCGGCATGTTCATCACCACGCCGAACCCGCGCGTGGGCTGTGTGCTGACCAAGGGCGGCAAGGTGATCGGCGAAGGCTATACGCAGCCCGCGGGCCAGGACCATGCGGAGATCCAGGCGCTGAAGAACGCCGCCGCGCGCGGCTTCGATCCCGTCGGCGCGACCGCCTACGTCACGCTGGAGCCGTGCAGCCATTTCGGCCGCACGCCGCCGTGCGCCGATGCGCTGGTGCGCGCCGGCATCAAGCGCGTGGTCGCGGCGATGGAAGATCCGAATCCCACGGTGTCGGGACGCGGCCTGCAGCGGCTGCGCGATGCCGGCATCGACGTGCGCTGTGGCCTGCTGGAGAAGGAGGCGCGCGACCTGAACATCGGCTTCGTCTCGCGGATGACCCGCGGCCTGCCATGGGTCCGCGTCAAGGTCGCGGCCTCGCTCGATGGCGGCACCGCGCTGCACGACGGCACCAGCCAGTGGATCACCGGCCAGGCCGCACGCGACGACGGCCATGCCTGGCGGGCCCGCGCCTGCGCGATCCTGACCGGCATCGGCACGGTGCGCGACGACGACCCGCAGCTGACCGTGCGTGCCATCGACACGCCGCGCCAGCCGCAGCGCGTGCTGATCGACTCGCGCCTGGAGGTGCCGCTGGACGCGCGCATGCTGACGCCGGACACCGGCGAGTTCGCCAAGCCCGTGCTGGTGTTCTGCGCGATCGATGACCACGCGCGCCGCACGGCGCTGGAGGCGCGCGGCGCCGAAGTGGTGGTACTGCCCAACGCGCACGGCAAGGTCGAGCTGCGCCGCATGCTCGAGGAATTGGGCCGGCGCGGCATCAACGAGCTGCATGTCGAAGCCGGCTTCAAGCTGAACGGGTCGCTGATCCGCGAGGGCTGCGCCGACGAACTGCTGGTCTATCTGGCGCCCCGGCTGCTCGGCGACGCCCAGGGGATGTTCAACCTGCCGCCACTGGCCCGGCTGCAGGATGCCCCGGCCTTCCGCTGGCACGACGTGCGGCAGATCGGCGACGACCTGCGGCTGATCGCGCGCCGCCATCCGGCGGGCTGAGCGGCACGTCTTTCTTCGGGCTGCTAGCATGCCGCTTTCGCTTTCCCCCTTTCGCTATCCCTTCTATTCCTGCTGACCAGACCATGTTTACTGGCATTGTGGCGGCCGTCGGCCGCATCGACTCCGTGACGCCGCTGGGCGACCAGAACTCCGACGACGCCGGCGTCCGCCTGCGGATCGACGCCGGCGGGCTCGACCTGTCCGACGTGCAGATCGGCGACAGCATCGCCATCCAGGGCGCCTGCATGACCGTGGTGGCGCTGCAGCCCGGCCGCTTCGACGTCGACGTCTCGCGCGAATCGCTGGACAAGACCACCGGCCTCGCGCAGCCGGGCCGCGTCAATCTGGAAAAGGCGCTGCGGCTGGCCGACCGGCTCGGCGGCCACCTGGTGTCCGGCCATGTCGACGGGCTCGGCGAGGTCACCCATTTCGCGCCGGTCGGCGAATCGCACGAGCTGCGCGTCCGGGCGCCGCGCGAGCTGGCGCGCTATCTGGCCTACAAGGGCTCGGTGGTGGTCAACGGCGTCTCGCTGACGGTCAACCGCGTGGTCGACCAGCCCGACGGCTGCGAATTCTCGATCAACCTGATCCCCCATACGATCGAGGTGACCACGCTGCAGGACCTGCGTCCCGGCGCCAGCGTCAATCTGGAGATCGACCTGATCGCCCGCTATGTGGAGCGGATGCTGAGCGCCGACGGCAAGGCGGGCCAACCCCTCTGAGGGCCACGCGGGCCGGCCCGGCTCCCGTGCTCGGGCCCGCCGCCAGGCCCCTTGCCCCCGGCTCGCATCGCGTACAATGCCGGGTTAAACCGCGCGCCGCCCCGGCGCGCCGCAGTCGCCTCACGGGTACCGCCCGGGGCCGCCCCGCCAGACTTTCCTTTGCCTACCTCATGACGATCGCCCCAACCGAAGACATCATTGCCGAGATCCGTGCCGGCCGCATGGTCATCCTGGTCGACGAGGAAGACCGCGAGAACGAGGGCGATCTGGTGCTGGCGGCCGATTTCGTCACGCCCGAGGCCATCAATTTCATGGCCAAGTACGGCCGCGGCCTGATCTGCCTGACGCTGACGCCCGAGCGCTGCCGCCAGCTGGAACTGCATCCGATGGTCAGCCGCAACGGCACCCCGCACGGCACGGCCTTCACGGTGTCGATCGAGGCGGCCGAAGGCGTGACCACCGGCATTTCCGCGGCCGACCGCGCCCGTACCGTGCAGGCCGCCGTCGCGCGCGACGCCAGGCCCAGCGATCTGGTCCAGCCCGGCCACATCTTCCCGCTGACCGCCCAGCCCGGCGGCGTGCTGATGCGCGCTGGCCATACCGAGGCGGGCTGCGACCTGGCCGCGCTGGCCGGCGTGACCCCGGCCGCGGTGATCTGCGAAATCATGAAGGACGACGGCACCATGGCGCGGCTGCCGGACCTGATCGAATTTGCCGAGCTGCACGGCCTGAAGATCGGCACCATCGCCGACCTGATCCACTACCGCAGCCGCACCGAATGCATCGTCGACCGCGTCGGCGAACGCACGATGCAGACGCCGTATGGCACCTTCCGCGGCATCGCGTACCGCGACAAGCCCAGTGGCCACGCCCATCTGGCGCTGATCAAGGGCGAGCCGCAGCGCGACCGCGAAACGCTGGTGCGCGTGCACGAGCCGCTGTCGGTGCTGGACCTGCTCGAAGTCTCCCGCACCACCCACTCGTGGACCGTGCCGGCGTCGCTCGAAGCGATCGGCGCGGCCGACAGCGGCGTGATGGTGCTGCTGAACTGCGGCGACAGCGCCGAGCGCCTGTTCGCGCAATTCAGCGCGCTGGACGAGCCGCAGACGCGCACCCCGCGCAAGCCGGACCTGCGCACCTACGGCATCGGCGCGCAGATCCTGCGCGATGTGGGCGTCGGCAAGATGCGCGTGCTGGCCTCGCCGCGCAAGATGCCGAGCATGACCGGCTACGATCTCGAAGTGACCGGCTACCAGCCGATGAACGGCGACGACGACTGAGCGTCCCCCCAAACACCGGCGGCCGGCCCATCCCGGGCGCGGCCGCCCACCGAACCCTGGAGAACGATATGGATCACGGTTTCTACCCGAGCAACCTCGACGGCGAAGGCCTGCGCATCGGCATCGTGCAGGCGCGTTTCAACGAACCGGTCTGCGACGAACTGCGCGAAGCCTGCCTGGCCGAGCTGGAAACGCTGGGCATCGAAGGCGAAGACACGCTGGTGGTGACGGTGCCCGGCGCACTGGAAGTCCCGCTGGCGCTGCAGAAGATGGCCGAGAGCGGCCAGTTCGATGCGCTGATCGCGCTGGGTGCCGTGGTGCGCGGCGAAACCTACCACTTCGAGCTGGTTTCGAACGAGTCGGGCGCTGGCATCACGCGCGTCGGCCTGGACTTCAACCTGCCGATCGCCAACGGCATCCTGACCGTCGATACCGACGCCCAGGCCCACGCCCGCACCCGCGAGAAGGGCCGCGACTGCGCCCGTGCCGCGGTGGAAATGGCGAACCTGGTGGCGGCGCTCGATTCGCTGCGTGGCCAGGACGACGAGGACGAGGACGACGATGAGTGATGCAGCACAGGGCGGCAAGCCTGCCGCCAAGTCCGGCCGCTCCGACGCCAAGGCACCGCCCAAGAGCGCGCGCCGCCGCTCGCGCGAACTGGCGCTGCAGGGCCTGTACCAGTGGCTGCTGAACCGCAACGACATCGGCGCGATCCAGGCCCACCTGCACGATGCCCAGGGCTTCAACAAGGCCGATCGCGAGCATTTCGACGCGCTGCTCAACGGCGCCGTGCGCGAGGAAGAACGGCTGACCGCGGCCTTCTCGCCGTTCCTGGACCGCACGGTGGACGAGCTGTCCCCGGTGGAGCGCGCCGCGCTGCTGATCGGCAGCTACGAGCTGGTGCACTGCATCGACATCCCGTACAAGGTCGTCATCAACGAGGCCGTCGAGCTGACCAAGACCTTTGGCGGCGTCGAAGGCTACAAGTACGTCAACGGCGTGCTCGACAAGGTTGCCGCCCAGGTGCGCGCGACCGAGGTCGCCGCCCGACGCTGACCGGCGCCCTGCCCGCGGCATGCGCCGGACCGACACCCGCCCAGGCGGGTGTTTTCATTTCCGGCGATGATTGCGGCTGGGCCCGCGCCTCGCCTGCCCTCTTTCAAGCACCGCTTTCTCCACCGACTCCACCGACTCCACCGATTCAACCCATTCCACCGATTCCAACGTTTCCCGCCATGGACCCACAGCGCCTCGCCACCGCCTCCCGCCTCGCCAATATCCGCGCCTTCCACGTGATGGAGCTGGCCAAGCAGGCCGCCGAGCTCGAACGAGCCGGCCGCCACATCATCCACATGGGCATCGGCGAGCCGGACTTCACCGCGGCCGAGCCCGTGGTGCGGGCGGCGGAAGCGGCAATGCGTCGCGGCGTGACGCAATACACCGGCGCGCTCGGCATCCATGCGCTGCGCGAGGCGATCGCCGGCTACTACAAGACCGCCTACGGGCTCGATATCCCGGCCCGCCGGGTCATCGTCACCGCCGGCGCCTCCGGTGCGCTGCTGCTGGCCTGCGCGGTGCTGGTCGAGATCGGCGCCGAGGTGCTGATGCCGGACCCGAGCTATCCGTGCAACCGGCATTTCGTCGCCGCGTTCGACGGCGTCGCCCGCATGATCCCGAGCGGCCCGCAGGCGCGCTTCCAGCTGACCGCCGATCAGGTGCGCGAACACTGGGGAGAATCGACCCGCGGCGTGCTGCTGGCCTCGCCGTCGAACCCGACCGGCACCTCGATCCTGCCCGACGAGCTGGCGCGCATCCTCGCCGAGGTGCGGCAGCGCCGCGGCTTCGCGATCGTCGACGAGATCTACCAGGGGCTGTCGTATGACGGCCGGCCTGTGTCGGCGCTGTCGCTGGACGACAATGCCGTCACGGTCAACAGCTTCTCCAAGTACTTCAACATGACGGGCTGGCGGCTGGGCTGGCTGGTAGTGCCGGACGCGCTGGTGGCGGACTTCGAGAAGGTCGCGCAGAACCTGTTCATCTGTGCGTCGGCGGTGGCGCAGCACGCGGCGCTGGCGTGCTTCACGCCCGAGGCGCTGGCGATCTACGACGAGCGCAAGGCGGAATTCCAGCGCCGCCGCGACGCCATCGTGCCCGCGCTCGAAGCGCTGGGCTTCGGCGTGCCGGTCAGGCCCGATGGCGCGTTCTATGTCTACGCCGATTGCCGCGGCGTCCAGCATGCGGCCGCCGGCGATTCGGACCGGCTGACGCAGGCGATGCTGCACGATGCGGGCGTGGTGCTGGTGCCCGGTCTGGACTTCGGTCCGCATACCGCGCGCGAGTACATCCGCATCTCGTACGCCACGTCGCTGGCGCATATCGAGGAAGCGATGCGGCGGCTCGGCAAGCTGTTCGGGAAATAGAGATAGCGCAATCGCGGCGGCCATCGCCGCGGCCCGCCAAAACGAAAGCGGCGCAGCCAATCAGGCTGCGCCGCTTTTCTTTGGGCCCTGCGCGGACAAACCCGCGCCGCAATCCGGCTATCAGGCCTTGCGGGGCGTCTGCGCCGCCTCCAGCTCGATGCCATCCTGCGGCTCGGGCGTGTGCTCGGCCTGCGTCTTGGTCGACGACGGACCCGGCAGCGACTCGGTCGCGTCCGGCGTCGCCGCCTTGCCGCGGATGCCTAGCACCTGGCGCAGCTTCGCGCGCTCGGCCAGCACCTTGGCGCCATAGCCGCCATCGGTCGCCGTGGTGGCGCCGACGTAGTACTTCAGGCCGCCTTCGATCGAACCCGCGCGGGCGATGCAGTCCTTCAGCACCAGCGCGCCGATCTTGATGTTGGCGTAAGGATTGAGCGCGGCCGCCACGCCGCCGACGTGCTCGTACTTGTCCTGATGGACCTTGGTCATGACCTGCATCAGGCCCTGCGCGCCCACGCCGCTCTCCGCGTACGGATTGAAGCTGGACTCGATCGCGATCACGCCCAGGATCAGCAGCGGATCGATGCCGACCTCGCGGCCGGTCAGATAGGCGGCCTTGACCAGTTGCGCGGTCGCCTGCGCGGCCACGCGGTACTTGCGCGCGATGTACTCGGCCACCGCGGCCTGTTCGCGTGCGTTGGCCAGCGTGCTGCTGTAGCGCGCGTCCAGCGCCACGCGCTGGGCCGGGATACGGGCCGCCAGATGGGCGACCGACGGCACCTTCGACTGGCCGGCATTGGCCCACTCGCTAACGCCCGAGACGCTCGGCAGGCCGGCCGTGGCGACCGGCGAGGCGGCGCCGCCGCCTGCCGGCACCTTGACGGCCGGCAGCAGCTTGGCCGCCGCCACGTCCGCCGTGCTGGCATGGACCGGCGCCGACGCGGTCGCCGCCTCCAGCAGGATGGCGGGCGCTTCGTCGCCGGCCAGCATGCCGGCCAGCGCGGTGCGCCATTCCTGGCTGACCGACAGCGAAATGCCGGCCACCACCGCGATCAGACCCGCGCCGTTCAGCGCGTACTTCAACGTTGCACGACCGCCGCGCAGTGCGCGGCCGGCCACCGGATGCGCGAGACGAACCTGCAGGGCACGCCGCACACCGGGAACCGGTTGCCTGAAGCGGACCTGCAACGCCCGCCCGACACCGGGAAGATGAAGGGTTTTCCAACCACTCATGCTTACCTCCATGCGCCGCCGTCTCCCGGTCCTGCAGGGCATTCGCCCACGCATCACCGTGCTCTGGCAACGTAGTCAAGTAAGGACACCGCACCGCCTTGCAGGGACGACCGGCATCTGTTGTTGGTGGGCGCTCCCCAAGCGCCCAGCGATTAGCAGAGGAGGCTCTTGGGGTAGCCTGCCCTGCTGCGAAGACTCAAGACGCGCCGGTCGTTGCCGGCGGTGATCGGAGGGACCTCCCATGTAGCGGTCCGCTCCGGTTGATCCAACGTGGTGATCTGCGTTACACCCCTTGACAGGATCGAAAAGTTCGTTGTTGCAACGCAGCACACCTTTGAGCAGACGCGATTGTAAAAACCGTTTTATATCGAGTCAAGAATTAAGGAATCTAAAACAATTCCTTTTCGTTATATCAAAACCCCGCTATTGTGGGGTGAAAGAATCACTCGGCTGGCCGCAATCGTAGTGCTGGCCTAGGATGCCCCGCGCCGCTCGTCCGCCTGTCTTTCAAAAAAACTTACAATTTGCCGGTACGCTGTGCCGCAAAATTTTTCTTCCGAAGCGGTCCAATATGGACCGTAGTTCACTCAGATCGACACTCCGATGAGCGCGGCGCCATTGCCGCGCCCCTCGCCAAACCACAAATTCCTGATGCAATACAAAGACTTGCGCGATTTCATCGGTCAGCTTGAACAACAGGGCGAGTTGCGGCGCATCGCGGCGCCCGTGTCGCCGGACCTCGAAATGACCGAGATCTGCGATCGCCTGCTGCGCGCCGAAGGGCCCGCCGTGCTGTTCGAACGCCCCACGCAGAAGACGGCGGCGGGCAACGGCACGGCAGCTGGTGAGGCGATTTTCGACATGCCGGTGCTCGCCAATCTGTTCGGCACACCACGCAGGGTCGCATTGGGCATGGGCGCGGAATCGCTGGCCGATCTGCGCGACATCGGGCGCGTGCTGTCGGCGCTGAAGGAACCGGAGCCGCCGCGCGGCCTGCGCGAGGCCGGCAAGCTGTTCACGCTGGTCAAGTCGGTCTGGGACATGGCGCCGAAGAAGGTGTCGAGCCCGGCCTGCCAGGAGATCGTCTGGGAAGGCAACGACGTCGACCTGGCGCGCCTGCCGATCCAGAAGTGCTGGCCCGGCGACGCCGCACCGCTGATCACCTGGGGCCTGGTGGTCACCAAAGGCCCGCACAAGAAGCGGCAGAACCTGGGCATCTACCGCCAGCAGGTGATCGGCCGCAACCAGGTCATCATGCGCTGGCTCGCGCACCGCGGCGGCGCGCTCGACTTCCGCGAGCACGCGCTGGCCAATCCCGGCAAGCCGTTTCCGATCGCCGTCGCACTGGGCGCCGATCCGGCCACGATGCTCGGCGCGGTGACGCCGGTGCCCGACACGCTGTCCGAATACCAGTTCGCCGGCCTGCTGCGCGGCAGCCGTACCGCGCTGGCCGGCTGCCTGACGCCGACGCTGTCCGAACTAAGCGTGCCGGCCTCGGCCGAGATCGTGCTCGAGGGCCATATCCAGCCCGATCCCACGCATCCGTCCGGCTATCAGCACGCGCTGGAGGGCCCGTTCGGCGACCATACCGGCTACTACAACGAGCAGGACTGGTTCCCGGTCTTCACGATCGACCGCATCACGATGCGGCGCGATCCGATCTATCACTCGACCTACACCGGCAAGCCGCCCGACGAACCCGCAGTACTCGGCGTCGCGCTGAACGAGGTGTTCGTGCCGCTGCTGCAAAAGCAGTTTCCCGAGATCACCGACTTCTATCTGCCGCCCGAGGGCTGCAGCTACCGGATGGCGGTGGTCCGCATGAAGAAGCAGTACGCCGGCCACGCCAAGCGCGTGATGTTCGGCGTCTGGAGCTTCCTGCGGCAGTTCATGTATACGAAGTTCATCGTCGTGGTCGACGACGATGTCGACGTGCGCGACTGGAAGGAGGTGATCTGGGCGATCACCACGCGGGTCGATCCGACGCGCGATACGGTGCTGGTCGACAATACGCCGATCGACTACCTCGACTTCGCCTCACCGGTGTCGGGCCTGGGCTCGAAGATGGGCATCGACGCCACCGACAAGTGGCCGGGCGAAACCACGCGCGAATGGGGGCGCCCGATCCAGATGGACGCGGCGACCAGGACCCGCGTCGACGGCATGTGGGAGACGCTGTTCGAGCGCCCGTCCGGCGGCTGAGCGCCGCGCGCGGCGAGCGGCCTGGACGCGGCCGCCGCCATCCCCCGCTATCATCTGCAACCAGAACCGATACGAGAACCGATTACAGGAGACCACGATGGCCAATGCGCTAGACCGAATCCAGGACCGTGCCCTGGTCCGCAGCCAGTCCTATGTCAATGGCGAATGGGTCGGCGCCGACAACGGCACGACCTTCCCGGTGATCGACCCGGCGAACAACCAGGAACTGGTGCAGGTCGCCAACCTGGGCGCCGCCGAGACCGAGCGCGCGATCGCCGCCGCCGAGGCGGCCTGGCCGGCCTGGCGCGCGAAGACGGCCAAGGAGCGCGCGAATCTGATGCGCCGCTGGTTCGATCTGCTGATCGCGAACGCCGACGACCTGGCCGCGCTGATGACGGCCGAACAGGGCAAGCCGCTGGCCGAATCGAAGGGCGAGGTCGTCTACGGCGCGTCCTTTATCGAGTGGTTCGCCGAGGAAGCCAAGCGCGTCAGCGGCGACGTGCCGGCCTCGACCTGGGCCGACAAGCGGATGGTGGTGCTGAAGCAGCCGATCGGCGTCTGCGCGTCGATCACGCCATGGAACTTCCCGATCGCGATGATCACGCGCAAGTGCGCGCCCGCGCTGGCCGCCGGCTGCACCATCGTGGTCAAGCCGGCCGAGCAGACGCCGCTGTGCGCGCTGGCGATGGCCGAGCTGGCGCACCGCGCCGGCATTCCGGCCGGCGTGATCAATATCGTCACCGGCGATGCCCACCAGTCGATCGCGATCGGCAAGACGCTGTGCGCGTCGCCGGTGGTCCGCCACCTGTCGTTTACCGGCTCGACGCCGGTCGGCCGCATCCTGATGGAGCAGTGCGCGCCGACGGTCAAGAAGATCGCGCTGGAACTGGGCGGCCACGCGCCCTTCATCGTGTTCGACGATGCCGATATCGATGCCGCGGTCGAAGGCGCGATCGCGTCGAAGTACCGCAATGCCGGCCAGACCTGCGTCTGCACCAACCGCTTCTATGCGCATGAGTCGATCTACGACGAGTTCGTCGCCAAGCTCGCGCGCCAGGCCGAAGGCCTGCGCGTGGGCAACGGCTTCGACGCCGGCGTGGCGCAGGGCCCGCTGATCGACGACCAGGCGGTGCAGAAGGTGCGCCAGCATATCGACGACGCGACCTCGCGCGGCGCGCGCCTGCTGACCGGCGGCAAGCTGGTCGAGGGCCTGGGGTCGAGCCGCTTCATCGCGCCGACCGTGCTGGCCGATGCGACCCCCGAGATGCTGATCGCGCGCGAGGAGACCTTCGGCCCGGTGGCCGCGGTGTTCAAGTTCCGCGACGAGCAGGAGGCCGTGGCGCTGGCCAATGCCAGCGAGTTCGGCCTCGCCTCGTATTTCTACAGCCGCGATATCGGCCGCGTCTGGCGTGTGGCCGAGCAGCTCGAATACGGCATGGTCGGCATCAACACCGGCCTGATCTCGAACGAGGTGGCGCCGTTCGGCGGCGTCAAGCAGTCTGGCCTCGGCCGCGAGGGTTCGACCTATGGCATCGACGAGTACCTCGAGCTGAAGTACCTTTGCCTCGGCGGCATCTGACCGCCGCGCGGGCGCCGGCGGCGCCCGCCCCCATCCCGCATCCCTTGCGCCACACCGAAGCCCGCGCTGCCATCGGCAAGCCGGCGTAAAAACAAGGCAGAGGAGGAGACATGACGACGCTGGAAGAAGGCAAGCTGGTCTGGACGCCGTCGCCCGCGGTGCGCGAGCGCGCGCGGCTGACCCAGTTCATGGAGTGGCTGCGCGACGAGCGCGCTCTTGCCTTTGACGATTACGACAGCCTGTGGCGCTGGTCGGTCACCGAGATCGAAGCGTTCTGGGACGCGATCCGCGCCTACTTCGACGTCCGCTTCGACACGCCGGCCAGGCAAGTGCTGGCGCGCCGCGAGATGCCGGGGGCGCGCTGGTTCGAGGGCGCCACGCTGAACTATGTGGAGCAGGTCTTCCGCCATGCGGGCGAAGGCCCCGCGCGCCAGCGCGCCGCGATTCGCCATGCCGGAGAAGCGCAGCCGCTGGCCGAACTGAGCTGGGACGCGCTCGAGGCGCAGGTCGCGGCGCTGGCGCATACGCTGCGCCAACTCGGCGTCGAGCGCGGCGATCGCGTCGCGGGCTATCTGCCCAATATCCCCCAGACCATCGTCGCCTTCCTCGCCACCGCCAGTGTCGGCGCGGTCTGGTCGGGCTGCGCCCCGGACATGGGACAGGTCGCGGTGATCGACCGCTTCCGCCAGATCGAACCGAAGGTGCTGATCGCCGTCGACGGCTACCGCTACGGCGGCAAGACCTACGACCGCGCGCCGGTCGTCGCGCAGCTGGTCGATGCGTTGCCATCGCTGACGGACCTGATCGTCGTGCCGCTGCTGGGTACGCCGGACGAGATGTTGCCGGCCGCGCCGGCAACCGCACCTGCAACCGCACCGGCAACCGCACCGGCCACGTCGTCGGGCACTGCAAACGCCCTGCGCCGCCATCGCTGGCACGGCGCACTCGCCCACCAGGTACCGCTGCAGATCGACAGCGTGCCGTTCGACCACCCACTGTGGATCGTCTATTCGTCCGGCACCACCGGCATGCCCAAGCCCATCGTCCACGGCCACGGCGGCATCGTGATCGAGCAGCTCAAGCTGATGGCGTTCCACAACGACCTCGGCCCCGACGATGTCTTCCACTGGTACAGCAGCAGCGGCTGGATCATGTGGAACGCGCAGGTGGCCGGGCTGCTGCTCGGCACCACCATCGCGATCTACGACGGCAATCCGGCCTGGCCCGACGCCGGCGTGCTGTGGCGCTTTGCCGAACAGGCCGGCATCACGGTGTTCGGTGCCGGCGCGGCGTTCTTCACCGGCGGCATCAAGGCCGGCGTGGTGCCGTCGCGCGAGGCCGACCTGAGCCGCCTGCGCGGCATCGGTTCGACCGGTTCGCCGCTACCGGCCGAGGCCTACGACTGGATCTACCGCAACGTGCGCGACGATATCTGGCTGGCGCCGATGTCCGGCGGCACCGATTTCGCCGGCTCGTTCGTCGCCGGCTGCCCGCTGCTGCCGGTCTACGCCGGCGAGATGCAATGCCGCTGCCTCGGCGCCAAGGTCGAGGCCTTCGACGAGGCCGGCCATGCGCGGATCGACGAGGTCGGCGAACTGGTCTGCACCGAGCCGATGCCCTCGATGCCGCTGTACCTGTGGGGCGACGCCGACGGCAAGCGCTACCGCGACAGCTATTTCGATACCTACCCCGGCGTCTGGCGCCACGGCGACTGGATCAAGATCACCTCGCGCGGCGGCGCCATCATCTACGGCCGCTCGGACGCCACCATCAACCGGCACGGCATCCGCATGGGCACCAGCGAGCTGTATCGCGTGGTCGAGGAACTGCCGGAGGTGCTCGACAGCATGGTGGTCGACCTCGAATATCTGGGCCGCGACTCGTATATGCCGCTGTTCGTCGTGCTGCGCGAAGGCATCGCGCTCGACGACAGGCTGGCCGACACGATCCGCGCGCGCATCCGCGAGGCGCTGTCGTCGCGGCACGTGCCCAACGCGATCCTGCAGGTGCCGGGCATTCCGCGCACGCTGTCGGGCAAGAAGATGGAGGTGCCGATCAAGAAGCTGCTGCTCGGCCATGATCCGGACAAGATCGCCAATCGCGACGCGATGGCCAATCCGGACACGCTGGACTGGTACTTTGAATACGCGCGGCGGTACTTGAGCGAGAGCAGCGCGGCGACGGCCTAGCGCATCGCGGCATCGACGCCATCGACGTATCGAAGGGCGGGCGGCGCCGTGCCGGTATCATGCGGCTTCGCCCGCCTGTCCCCGTTCCGCGACTACCATGCCCAGCTACCCGACGTTTCGCTTCCAGGACCAGGACCTGATCCGCATCGGTGACGACCACGACGCGCTGCTGCTCGCGCCGCGGGCCGGTGGCCGCCTGGTGCGCTGGATCCATCGCGGCGCCGACATCCTGTTCTGGCCGGACCACGCCGACTGGTCGCGCCCGGCCAAGATCCGCGGCGGCAATCCGCTGCTGTTTCCCTTTATCGGCCGCCATTTCGTCGACGGCGAAGCAGGCAAATGGCGCGATGCCGGCGGCGTGGTACGGACGATGCCGCAGCACGGTTTCGCACGCGACCTGCCGTTCGAGATCGAGCACTGCAATCCGGCGCGGTCGATCACGATGGTGCTGACCGATTCCGAAGCGACGCGCGACGCCTATCCGTTTTCGTTCCGCTTCGAGGCAAGCTACCGGCTGCTGGAAGACGGACTCGAAGTCACGTTGGCGGTGCGCAATACCGGCCGGGAGCCGCTGCCCTTCTATGCGGGCCACCACTTCTATTTCGCCGTGCCTCACGAATTGCGCGGCCAATGCCGGCTGACGATGCCGCCGGCCGAATGGCTACGGCAGCGCCCCGATGGCAGCCTGACCGCGGCCGAGCCCGGCGAAGCGGTCTACGCACTGGACGACCCGCGCTTGCAGGACACCTTCCACCGCTTGCATGCGCCCGTGGCCGGCGCGTGCCAGCTGGCGATTCCGTCAAGCGATGGCGGCGGCACGGGCCGCGCCATCCGGATCGATCTCGATGCCAACGGAAGGACGGTCCCCTGGCAAGCCGTGACGACCTGGAGCGAACGCGAGGATTCGGACTTCTATTGCGTCGAGCCGTGGCTGGCCTTGCCCGACGCGATTCATCGGCCCGGCGAAACGCTGTGGGTTGCGCCAGGCGACCGCACCGAGGCGGTTTGCCGGCTGCTTCCCACCTAGCCGCCTTGCGCGCGCAGCCGGATCGCGCATAAAATGGCCGCCTCGCGCGGGCGTCGTATAATGGCTATTACCTTGGCTTCCCAAGCCAAAGACGTGGGTTCGATTCCCATCGCCCGCTCCACCCTTCCCTCCTGCAGTTCCTTCCGGTTGTATGAGCGCCTGTCGGTGTTCTCTCGCGATGCCGGCCGTTTCCCCGAATAACGCAGTGCCCCGATCAGCGATCGCATCGCCCGCGACGACTGGCGGCGACTCGGATAGTAGGGGTGGTAGCCGGGAAACATCGCCGTCCTCGGGACGCTGACCGCGCGCCGCCCGGTGCGCCACCTCGGAGCCCGCCTCCCACGCTACCGCGGCCTGCCTGCGCTGATCCATTGCTCGACCTGTCGCAGGGTCAGGCGATAGCGCGCGCAATTATGAAGGTCCAGGCTGCGAAGCTCCGCATCGAGCAGGGTTCGGAAGACCTCGCTTTGGTCTTGCTGCAGCGACATGGCGGCGATCGCCTCCTCAGCGGTTTGGCGCTCCCGTACCACGCGGCCGATCGCCTCGTTCAAGGCTTCGCGGAACTGCAGCCGCACAGGGTCGGGAACGCCCATCGCTTCCAGCATCACGGCGTATTTCCGGATCGAACGCCGGTAAGCCCATTCGAACAGGTCAGCGGCCAAGGCGACGTTGCGGTGTTCGTAGACGCCCATCATGGCCCACGCGTAGTCGCGCACCTCGATATCGAGGAACGACAGCGGCGCACAGTTGTAGAGCATCAACGGAATGTTGGCGGACAGCCGGCTGGTGCGCTTGTTGCCGTCCTCGAACGGCTGCAGGTAGGCGAGATTGACCCACAGGAAGAACGAGGCTTCGACGGGGTTCTTGATGCTTCGGGCCTTCTCGATGATCTGGCCCAGCATCTCTTCGAGCAGGTTCGGCACCTGGGCCGGCAAATAGGTCGTGTCGGTGATATTGACCACCTTGCGACGAATGCCGCCGAGTCCGCTGGCGTCCGCCAGCAGGTCGCGCATCAGGATGGCATGCACGTTTCGGACGAGCACCGTGGTCAACCCATACTCGGGCACCGCATCGACCATGAATTCGATGGCGGCTTTGTGATTGAGCAGCATGACCGCATCGAGGTCGCCGTCCGTGATCCCGCTCTTGAAGAGCTGCTCCGTGGCCAGCAGCGAATAGCGGTTGCCTTCGAGCCTCGACGACGCCCAGGACAGATCGATCAGCAGCGGTTCCAGCACCTTGCGCGCATAGGTGCCGGCAGGCTGCTGGCCGCTCATCCGGCCTTCCTCTGCCAGCGCGGCCGCCAGTCTCGGAGGCAGCAACGTGCTGACGTTGGGCACATAGGCGTCGACGAACGATCGATCGTAGGTGACCGGCTCTCGCATGCCCAAGGGAAGCGACAGTATCGCCAGGATCGCCTGGCTTTCGTCGGACCACGCCGGTCCGAGACGGTTCGCGGGCCGCGGCGCCACCGTCGCGACCGGCTGGCCGCCCTCGGCAAGGCGATATCGCGTGGCGCGTGACCGCCCCTCGCGCACCACCTGGCCGTCTCGGACGAGCGCGTCGAGTTGACGCTTGACCGTGGTCCAGCTGGCCCGGACTTTACTTTTAAGTTCGGTAGAGCTGAGCCATGGGGCGTTCGTACGGCTTTGCTGTTGAAGTGCAGCAAGAACCTCATCTCTGACTGTCATTGGCCTCGTCCGGGCAGTTTTGGCCCATTCTAGCTCATTGCAGCTCATTTCCAGCTCGTTCCAGCTCATTGCAGCCCATTTGGGCCCGTTGCAGCTCATTGCACCCATTCCAGCGCTGAAAGACAGGCCACACCGCAGACCGAAAGTATCGTCCCGGGACAAACAGCGGCGCGGCTATTGCGCCGGTACGCCTGCGGTAAAATGGCGCCCCTGACGAACGTATCCTCTGGCCGCCGCTCTCGCCCTGTTCGGTGAATCGCCCGGCGGCCTTTTTGTTGCCATGCTTCCCGACGAATCCACCCCTACCCTGCCCGACGACGAGATGTCCGGCACTGCCGGCGAACCGAGCGGCCACGCGCAGGACCCCGCCGCCAATGTCGCCCATCCGCGCCGCATCCGCTCCTTCGTGCGCCGGGCGGGGCGGACCTCGACCGGCCAGCAGCGCGCCATCGACGAGCTGGGCCCACGCTTCGTGGTGCCCTACACCGGCCAGCCGCTGGACTGGCAGGCGGCGTTCGGGCGAGAAGCGCCATCGATCCTGGAGATCGGTTTCGGCATGGGCGAGACGACGGCGCATATCGCGCAGCTGCGGCCGCAGGACAACTTCCTCGGCTGCGAGGTGCACGAGCCGGGCGTGGGGGCGCTGCTCAAGCTGATCGGCGAGCGCGGCCTCGGCAATATCCGGATCCTGCAGCACGACGCGGTCGAAGTGGTGGCCCACATGCTGACCGAGGAGAGCCTGGACGGCGTGCACATCTTCTTCCCCGATCCGTGGCACAAGAAGCGCCACAACAAGCGTCGGCTGGTGCAGCCGCCGCTGGTCAAGCTGCTGGCGAGCCGTTTGAAGTCCGGCGGCTATCTGCACTGTGCGACCGACTGGGAGGAGTACGCGCACCAGATGGTCGAGGTGCTGTCGGGCGAGCCGACGCTGACCAATACCTCGGATACGCCGGGTGGCTTTGCCGAACGGCCCGACTACCGGCCGGTGACCAAGTTCGAGCGCCGCGGGCTACGGCTTGGGCACGGCGTCTGGGATGTGGTGTTCCGCAAGCGGGGATGAGCGGAGGCTGAAGGACAGCTGCCCTGACCTTCAGGCGACCTATTGCGTTCTCCCTCTCCCCCTCATGGGGGAGAGGGTTGGGGAGAGGGAGGTGGTTTCAAACCATGCCGGCATGACCACCGCCGCATGCCCTCTCCCCCCGCCCCTCTGTCGCAAGCGGGAGAGGGGAGCAAACCACGCGGCAAAACGTTCAACCGTGCCAGGCCACGATGCCCAGCTGCGCGGTCGCCAGCACCAGCACGCCGAACACGATCCGGTACCAGGCGAACGGCTTGAAGTCGTGCGTCGCGACGAATCGCAGCAGCCAGCGCACGCACAGGAAGGCCGACAGGAAGGCGAACACGAAGCCGATCGCGAACACGCCGATGTCGTCGGCCGACAGCAGATCGCGCGCCTTGTACAGTTCGTAGACGCTGGCGCCGAAGATCACCGGGATCGCCAGGAAGAACGAGAACTCGGTCGCGACCTGGCGCGACAGTCCGAACAGCATGCCCCCGATGATGGTGGCGCCCGAGCGCGAGGTGCCCGGCACCAGCGCGAAGCACTGCGCGATGCCGACCTTCAGCGCATCGCGCCAGTTCATGTCGTCGACCGATTCGATGCGCGGCGCACTGGCCTTGGCCGCCTCCAGCAGCGCATTGCCTTGCGGATGCGACACCTGCCCGCGCCGGCTTTCGCGCCATTCGGCCAGCAGGATCACCAGTCCGCCGACGATGAACGCCGTCGCCACCGTGATCGGGTTGAACAGATAGGCCTTGATCCATTTGCCGAGCAGGAAGGCCAGCACGATCGCCGGCACCGTCGCGATGATCACGTTGATCGCGAAACGCTGCGCGCGCGGCTCGGTCGCGAGCCCGCCGACGACGTCGACGATGCGCCGGCGGAATTCCCAGCACACGGCCAGGATCGCGCCGAACTGGATCACGATCTCGAAGATCTTGCCCTTCTCGTCGTTGAAGTTCAGCAGCTCGCCGGCCAGGATCAGGTGCCCGGTGCTGGAGATCGGGAGAAACTCGGTCAGTCCTTCGACGATGCCGAGGATCAGGGCTTTGAGGGCGATGGCGATATCCATGCGATAGCGGACGATTGAAGCGATTCAGGGACAAGGCGCCCGCCGGCCGGCGCATTGGCGCAGCCACACGGGCACGCGTTGATGGCGTTGTTGACAGCGTCGATTCCAGGGGACGACCCAGGGCGGCACGACCATGCCGCCCCGCGAAGGCCGGGCGAACGCCGGCCCCGCATCGAATATTGTTCTTGCTGCTACTGCCGGTTGATCTTGACGTTGATGCCGTCCGGCAGCACGGTGATTGTACCGGGCTCGACACGCGAGCCGCCGAACTTGAGCTCGTCGGGCTTGAACGTATAGAGCGGATAGTCCTGCAGCAGCTGCTCGGCCAGAATGCCGCCGACCGCGTTCAGCTGACGCGAGTATTGCTGCGGCAGCCCGGCCACGTCGAACTGCTTGACCTCGGGATCCTGCAGCACCACGGACTTCGTCGCCGGGTCGTAGCGCAGCGCGCTGTCGAGGGCGAAGCGCCCCTTCATTGCCTCGCGGAAGAACAGCCGGTTATCCAGCGTGGCGTCGAACGCGATGCTGACGCGATTGCGCTGCGGATCGAGCACCAGTTGCGGGTTGGCCAGCTGGATGTCGAACAGCTGCATGTAGCGCTGGCTGAACGGAAACTTGCGCTCGAGCGCGGACTGCAGCTGGCTCTGCGAAAAGGTGTATTCGTTGCCGACCCAGCCGCAGCCGGCCAGCCAGGCGAGCGACACGGTCAGCGCGGCGGTGCCGCAGGCCGCCAGCCAGCGCCGGCGAGAAATCGTGGCCATCCACTGTTCTCCAGGTTCGGTCAGGCGCCGCGGGCCAATGCCGGCGCGGTCGCGACCTCAAGTTGCGTCAGCCAGTGCAGCGCCGCCTCGCGCGATTCGCCGCACATCTCGGCCGAGGGCCGCAGGCCGCCACAGAAGGCAGGCCGCTCCGGGCGGCCGAACACGGCGCAGCGCATGTCGGGCAGCAACTGCGCGCACGGTACGCCGGCCGGCTTGCCCCGCGGCATGCCCGGCAGCGGCGAGGCGATCGACGGCGCGATACAGCAGGCGCCGCAACCGGCACGGCAGGAAACGTCAGACTGGCAGGACATCGCAATGGTTCAGAACGGCCTGGCGGAGGCGATCGCCCGGCGCCAAAGCCGCCATTGTGCACCACCGCCCGGCTGTGGCCTGTGTTCCGGCCCACATCCGGGCGCCGCGCTTGACCGCTCCCGGGCGTGCACACTACATTACTGACCCATCGGTTATTTATTTCGCCGCCCGTCCTGGCGCGGCGCTCCCCTGCAGTGAATCCACCCCAAGTCCGACGCCTCGACGCCACCGCTGGTGCCAACACCGGGCCCAACGACGGCGCCCCCGAAGCGCGGCGCTGGTCGCGCCGCAAATCCGCCCGTCCGCAGGAGCTGGTGGCGGCGGCGCTCGAACTGTTCGTCGAGCGCGGCTACGCGGCCACGCGGCTGGAAGACGTCGCCGCGGCGGCCGGGGTATCGAAGGGCACGGTCTATCTGTACTTCGCCAACAAGAAGGAACTGTTCAAGACCGTGGTGCGCGAGAACCTGGTGCCGGCGCTGGTGCGCGGCACCGATCTGGTGGACACCTACGAGGGTTCGACCCCGGAGCTGCTGCGCGAGCTGCTGCGCGGCTGGTGGGGACTGATCGGCGCGACGCCGGTGGCCGGCCTGACCAAGCTGATCATGGCGGAATCGGCCAACTTCCCCGATATCGCGCGCTTCTACCACGAGGAGGTGATGGTGCCCGGCGACGAGCTGTTCGCGCGCGTGCTGGCGCGTGGCGTCGCCCGCGGCGAGTTCCGCTCGCTGCCGGCCAACCCGACCACCACGCTGATCTGCGCGCCGCTGGTTTTCCTGATGCTGTGGCAGCGCGCGTTCCGCATCGGCTCGGACGTCGACATCGATCCGGAGGCGTTTCTGGACAACCTGCTGCAGGTGCTGCTGTTCGGCGTGACCGCCGGCGCCGCGCGCGATACGCCGCTGCCGCCGCAGGCCGGTCCCTACGTCTGGGAACAGATCCGCGACGAGATGCAGGAACAAGCCCGTCTGCAAGGCGACGCTCGCGTCGACGGATCGCCGCACGATACCGTGCGCCAGCCCGTGCGTGCAGTGCGGGCAAACGGCCGCCCCACCCCGGCGGCCACTCCCGAACCGAAACCGAAGCGCCGCCGGACCGGCCGCGCCCCTGACGATGAAGATTTCGCGTAACAAGCTGCTGCTCGTGGTGTTGGGCCTGGCCGTGCTGGTCGGCGCCGGCGCGATGGTGCGGAAGGCCAGCGGCAGCAAGCAGCCCCCTGCAGCGGTGGCCCCTGCCCCGGCGGCCAACGTGATCGAGCTGCTGCAGGCCGACGTGGTCGCCGCCGCGGCGCACGACCTGCGCGTGACGCTGCCGCTGTCGGGCAGCCTGCGCGCGCTGAACCAGGCCGCGGTCAAGGCCAAGGTCTCGGGCGAGGTCCGCGACGTGCTGGTGCGCGAAGGCGAACCGGTGCGCGCGGGCCAGGTGATCGTGCGCATCGATCCGACCGAATACCAGGCCAAGGTCACGCAGGCGCGCGGGCAGATGCTGGCCCAGCGCGGGCAGTACGAGAACGCGCGCCAGACATACGAGCGCAATCGCGACCTGGTCGGACGCGGCTTCATCTCGAAGACCGCCTTCGACAAGTTCCAGTCCGAGCTCGACGTGGCCAAGGCCAATCTCGATGCGGCCGAGGGCGGGCTGGCGGTCGCACAGAAGGCGCTGACCGACACCGTGGTCAAGTCGCCGCTGGACGGCATGGTCGCCGTGCGCTCGGTGCAGCCGGGCGAGAAGGTGTCGCCGGACACCGCGCTGCTGGAGGTGGTCGACCTGCGCGTCCTCGAACTGGAGGCGCCGGTGCCGATGGCCGATGTCGGCCGCGTGGCGATCGGCCAGCCGGTCCAGCTTGAGGTCGAGGGCGCGGGCCGCTTCGAGGGCAAGCTGGTGCGGATCAACCCGGCCGTCACGCAGGGCACGCGCAGCATCATGGTCTACGTGCGCGTCGACAATCCCGAGCACCGGCTGCGCGCCGGCATGTTCGCGCAGGGCGGCCTGGTACTGGGACAGCGCGCCGGCGTGGTATCGGTGCCGATCACCGCGGTGCGCACCGAGGGCGAGCGCGCGTTCGTCTATGTGATCGAGAACGGCGTGCTGGCCGAGCGGCCGGTGCAGCTTGGCATCCGCGACGACAGCACCGGGCTGGTCGAGATCGCCGGCGGCCTGGCGAGCGGCGCGCAGGTCGTGCGCAGCAACCTCGGCACCTTGCGGGTCGGCAGTCAGGTTCGCCTGACCAAGGCCTGAACGAGCGGAGCGCCCGATATGTGGTTCACGCGTCTGTCGATCCGCAACCCGGTGATGGCCACGATGATGATGATGGCCTTCATCGTGATCGGGCTGTTTTCGTACCAGCGGCTGCCGGTCGACCAGTTCCCGGACATCACCTTCCCGATCGTCGTGGTGCAGACCGAATATCCGGGCGCGCCGCCCGAGTCGGTCGAGTCCGATGTCACGCGCAAGGTCGAGGAGATCGTCAATACGATTTCGGGCATCGACGAGATCTTCTCGCACTCGTACCAGGGCACCTCGGTCGTCGTGATCAAGTTCGACCTGTCGGTCGACGTGGCGCAGGCCGCCCAGGACGTGCGCGACAAGATCGCGCTGATCCGGCCGCAGTTCCGCGACGAGGTCGAGGAACCGCGCGTGCTGCGCTACGACCCGTCGGACGCGCCGATCTTCCATCTGTCGGTCTCGAACGCGCCCGGCTCCGCGCGCAGCCAGCGCGAACTGACCACCATCGCGGACCAGATCGTGCGCAAACGGCTGGAGACGGTGCGCGGCGTCGGCGCGATCAGCATCGTCGGCGGCACCAAGCGCGAGATCGAGATCCGGATCCGCCCGGCGCAGCTGGAGGCGCTGGGCATCGGTGTCGACCAGGTGATGACCGCGATCCGCAACGAGAACCAGGAGCTGCCCGCGGGCGAGCTGCGTTCGTCGGCGACCGAGACCGTGGTGCAGATCAAGGGCCGTGTGGTGGATCCGGCCGCGTTCAGGCAGATCATCGTCGCGCGCCGGGGCAATCAGCCGGTCACGCTCGAGCAGGTGGCCGAGGTCCGCGACGGCGAACAGGAACAGGAAAGCCTGGCCCTGCTCGGCGGCAAGCGCGCGCTGTTCCTGTCGGTGGTCAAGGCGCAGGGGCAGAACACCGTCGATACCGTCGACGGCCTGGTGCGCATGACCGACGAGGTGCGCAAGCTGGTGCCGGCCGGCGTGCAGCTGACCGTGATCAACGACAGCGCGCGCGGCATCCGCCGCAGCGTCGACGAGGTCCGCTCGACGCTGCTCGAGGGTGCGTTCCTGACGGTGGCGATCGTCTTCCTGTTCCTCGGCTCGTGGCGCAGCACGGTGATCACCGGGCTGACGCTGCCGATCGCGCTGATCGGCACCTTCGGCGTGATGTACCTGTTCGGCTTCACGCTGAACGTGATCACGCTGATGGCGCTGTCGCTGTGCGTCGGCCTGCTGATCGACGATGCCATCGTGGTGCGCGAGAACATCGTGCGGCACAACCTGATGGGCAAGAACCACCGCGCCGCGGCGCTGGACGGCACCGAGGAGATCGGCCTGGCGGTGCTGGCGACGACGTTCTCGATCGTCGCGGTGTTCCTGCCGGTCGGCTTCATGGGCGGCATCATCGGCCGCTTCTTCCATCAGTTCGGCATCACCGTGGTCGCCGCGGTGATGATCTCGATGTTCGTGTCGTTCACGCTGGACCCGATGCTGTCGTCGGTCTGGCACGACCCGGACCTGCACGGCACCGGCAACAAGCGCAGCTGGTACGGCCGCAGCATCGGCCGGCTGCTGGACTGGTTCTCGGCGCGGATGGACGCGCTCGGCCACGGCTATGGCGCAATGCTGGGCTGGGCGCTGAAGCACCGGCTGGCGACCGCGCTGATCGCCGTGGCGACCTTCTTCGGCAGCTTCGCGCTGGTGCCGCTGATCGGCACCGAGTTCGTACCGAACGCCGACCTCGGCGAGACGCAGATCGGCTTCACCACGCCGGTCGGCACCGCGCTCGAGGTCACCGAGGCCAAGGTGCGGCAAGTCGAGGCCGCGCTGCGCGAATTCCCCGAGGTCGCCTACACCTACGCGACCATCAATGCGGGCAACACTTCGGGCCGCAACAACGCGCTGGTGTCGGTGCGGCTGGTCGACCGCAAGCAGCGCGAGCGGACCACCACGCAGCTCAATCCCTTGATCCGCGAGCGGATGAACCGCATCGCCGGCATCACGCTGACGATGGTTGGCATGCCCGATGGCGCCGGCGGGCAGAAGGCGATCCAGGTCTCGCTGCAGGGCGACGACCTGGGTGAACTGAAGCGGCTGTCCGAGGAGGCATCGCGCCGGATGCGGGCGATCCCCGGGCTGGTCGATCTCGATTCGAGCATGAAGGACGACCGTCCCACGGTCGAGGTGCGGATCCGCCGCGAGCTGGCCTCGGACCTGGGCATCGGCATCACGCAGATCGGCAATGCGCTGCGGCCACTGCTGGCCGGCGATGCGATCAGCAGCTGGCGCGCGCCGGACGACGAGAACTACGACGTGCGCGTGCGGCTGCCGAAGGACGCGCGCACTGGCATGGCGGACCTGTCGGCGCTGATGATCGCCAGCACGCAGACCAACCCCGACGGCTCGCCGCGGATGGTGCCGCTGCGCCAGATCGCCGAGCTGGTGCCGACCACCGGGGCCAACCAGATCAGCCGGCGCGACCTGAACCGCGAGGTCGAACTGACGGCCAATACCGCCGGACGGTCACAGGGAGAGGTCGCGCGCGACATCCAGCACGCGCTCGACGGCATGACCTGGCCGGTCGGCTACAAGTACCGCTTCGGCGGCTCGACCAAGTCGATGAACGAATCGTTCGGCTATGCGGTGTCGGCGCTCGCGCTGGCGGTGATCTTCATCTACATGATCCTCGCCTCGCAGTTCGCCAGCTTCTTCCAGCCGGTCGCCATCATGACGTCGCTGCCGCTGACGCTGATCGGCGTGTTCGCGGCGCTGCTGCTGTTCGGCTCGACGCTGAACATGTTCTCGATCATCGGCTTCATCATGCTGATGGGCCTGGTGACCAAGAACGCGATCCTGCTGGTCGACTTCGCCAATCAGGCGCGGCGCGGCGAGCACGGCAAGGCACCGCTGTCGCGCGAGGCGGCGCTGGTCGAGGCGGCCCGCGTGCGGCTGCGCCCGATCCTGATGACCACGCTGGCGATGATCTTCGGCATGGTGCCGCTGGCCTTCAGCCTCGGCGAAGGCGCCGAGCAGCGCGCCCCGATGGGACAGACGGTGATCGGCGGCATCATCACCTCGTCGATCCTGACGCTGGTGGTGGTGCCGGTGATTTACACCTACCTGGACGACTTTGGCGGCTGGCTGGCGCGGCGCTGGCGGGGCAAGGCGGCGGGGGACGTACCCCAGGGCGAAGCCGGAGCGGCGGCTCCCGCGGGTCAGGACCCGTCGGCGGACGCTGCCCTGCCGGCCTCCCGCCGGCCCGCGAGCGCGGAATGACGATCCGACGCACCGGCGCCAGGCGCCCCGCCCCCCGCTCCGGTCGGATGCCCCGGCGTCACGCCGGGGAGTTAAAATGTCGGGTTTGACGGAATTCCCCGGCCCCTGCACCGCGCGGCCGGAATACGAAACAGATAGCGGTTGGCATAGCAAGGAAGGCAAGATGGACCTCGAAAAAGCCCGATTCAACATGATCGAACAGCAGATCCGGCCCTGGGACGTGCTGGATCAGGAAATCCTCGACCTGCTGGCCGTGGTCAAGCGCGAGCAGTTCGTGCCCGCGGCGTACCAGGCGCTGGCCTTCGTCGATACGGAAATCCCGCTGCCGGGCGGCCAGAACATGCTGGCACCGCGCGTCGAGGCCCGCGTGCTGCAGGAACTGGGCGTGCGCAAGCACGAGAACGTGCTGGAGATCGGCGCCGGTTCCGGCTACATGGCCGCGCTGCTGGCCCATCGCGCCCGCCACGTGCTGACCGTGGACATCCGCCCCGAACTGGCCGCGCTGGCGCGCGAGAACCTGGCCAAGGCCGGCATCGTCAACGTCGAGGTCGCCGAGGGCAATGCCGCCGACGGCTGGCCCGCCGGCGCCCCCTACGACGTGATCTGCATCTCCGGCTCGCTGCCGGCGGTGCCCGAGGCGATGCTGTCGCAGATCAAGGTCGGCGGCCGCATCGCCGCCTTCGTCGGCACGCTGCCGGTGATGGAGGCGCAGCTGATCACGCGCGTGTCGGACACCGAATACCAGACCGTCAATCTGTTCGAGACCGCGGTCGCCCCGCTGACCGGCATCAAGCCGCCGTCGCGCTTCCAGTTCTGAACCGGAAACCACCATGCAGCAGATTACCGCCACCGAGTTGTCCCAATGGCTGGGCGACGCCAACCGCGCCAAGCCGGTGCTGCTCGACGTGCGCGAGGACTGGGAAGTCCAGACCTGCGCGCTGCCCGGCATCACGCATATCCCGATGGGCCAGATCGTCGCGCGCGCGGCCGAGCTGGACCCGGACGCCGAAGTCGTCTGCGTCTGCCATCACGGCGGCCGCAGCATGCAGGTGGCCAACTTCCTGGAGCGGCAGCACGGCTTCGGCAAGGTCTACAACCTGAGCGGCGGGGTGCATGCCTGGGCCGAACAGGTCGATCCCGCGATGCCGAAGTACTGAGCGGACGCTAACCGTCGGCCGCGCCGCGTCCGACAAGCTGGAGACGTCATGAGGTTTGCGCTGTGTCCCGCGCGGAGTGCCGCGCATGCTGTTGCGTCTAATGGTGTGTCGAAGGGTGTGTCGAAGGGGCTGCGCAGTGGCCGGCCCGGTGCCCTCACCGGCATGGCGCTGGCGCTGTGCCTGGCCGCCGTGCTGCCTCTGCCGGCCAGCGCGGCCGACCTGCTGCAGGTCTATCGCGAGGCGCAGTCCAACGACGCCCAGTTCGCCAGCGCGCGCGCCCAGCTTGCCGCCTCGCAGGAACGGCTGCCGCAGGGCCGCGCCGGCCTGCTGCCGCAGATCAACGGCGTGGCCGGCGTTACCCGCACCAAAATCGACCAGAGCGCGCCGATCGACGCCAACCGCTTCCTGAACAACAAGAACTGGGC
The DNA here is from genome assembly GCF_000307735.3 of Cupriavidus sp. HPC(L). NCBI lineage: Bacteria > Pseudomonadati > Pseudomonadota > Betaproteobacteria > Burkholderiales > Burkholderiaceae > Cupriavidus > Cupriavidus sp. HPC(L). Next base: position 33,819 of record NZ_AMPR02000433.1, read on the forward strand.
GCTGCAGCTGACGCAGCCGCTGTTCCGCTGGGACCGCTGGGAAACCTACAAGCAGGGCGAACTGGCTGCGCTGGCGGGGGAAGTCACCTTCAGCCAGGCGCAGCTGGACCTGATCACGCGCACGTCCCAGGCCTACTTCGACGTGCTGGCCGCGCAGGACAACCTGTATCTGGCCGGCGCGCAGAAGCGCGCGATCGCCGAGCAGCTCGAGCAGGCCAAGCGCAATTTCGAGGTCGGCACCGCGACGATCACCGATACCAACGACGCGCAGGCCCGCTATGACCTCGCCGTCTCGACCGAAATCGCCGCGCAGAACGAGCTCGAGGTCCGGCGCGCGACGCTGCAGCAGATCACCGGCAGGCCGGTCGACGAGCTGATGGGCCTGCGCCCCGCCGCCGACATCCCCGGCCCCCAGCCGGCCGACGTCAACCTGTGGGCGCAGCAGGCCGAACAGACCAACCCGCAGGTCAGCCTGGCCCGCTACAACCTCGAGACCGCGCAGCGCGAATACAACAAGGCGCGCGCCGGCCACCTGCCCTCGGTCGATCTGGTCGCCTCGTACGGCTATCAGGATTCATCGGGCCTGGTGCAGCAGCAGATCAACGTCGCCAGCCGCTACAACAGCGCGCAGATCGGCGTGCAGCTGACCATTCCGATCTACGCCGGCGGCCAGATCCAGTCGCGTGCGCGCGAAACGCTGGCGCTGGCCGACCGTGCCGCCAGCGATCTCGAATTCGCGCGCCGCACCGCGGCGCAGAATGCGCGGCAGACCTTCTCCGGCGTATCGAACGGACTGGCCCAGGTGCGCGCGCTGGAAGCGGCCGAGCGCTCGGCGCAGACCGCGGTCGAGTCGAACCGGCTCGGCTACGAGGTCGGCGTGCGCATCAACATCGACGTGCTGAACGCCGAGGCGCAACTGTTCTCGACCCGCCGCGATCTCGCCCGGGCCCGCTACGACACCATCATGAACGGCCTGCGCCTGAAGGCCGCCACCGGCTCGCTCAGCGAAGACGACCTGGTGCAGATCAACACGCTGCTGACCCTGCCGCCGGGCTCGATGTACAAGCTGCCCGAGCCGGCGAAGGCCGCGGCGCCCGCGTCCAAGCCGGCGCGGACGGCAAGGCGCGGCTGAGCCGATCCGTCAGGCCTCGTGCCGCAGCGTAGCCGGCCGGCATGATCACGACGCTCGCCATCGCCAACTACCGCTCCATCCGGGAGCTGGTGATGCCGCTGGGGCCGCTCAATGTGGTCAGCGGCCAGAACGGGACCGGCAAATCGAATCTGTATCGCGCGCTGCGCCTGCTGGCGGCAACCGCGCAAGGTGGCGTGGTGGCGGCGCTGGCGCGCGAAGGCGGCATGCAATCGACGCTGTGGGCCGGGCCGGAGACGGTGTCCCGCGCGATGCTGCGCGGCGAGCAGCCGGTACAGGGGACGGTGCGCCAGCACCCGGTATCGCTGCGACTTGGCTTTGCCTCCGATGAGTTCGGCTATGCGATCGAACTCGGGCTGCGGCAGGCAATCGATTCGATGTTCACGCTGGACCCGGACATCAAGCGCGAAACCATCTGGCATGGCGAGGCGGCCCATCCTTCGTCATTGCTGGTCGACCGGCGCGGCGCGGGCGTGCGGGCGCGCGACGACAAGGGACGCTGGCAAAGCCTGCCGCTGCCCCTGCGCGGCTTCGACAGCATGCTGACCGAATATGCGGACCGCCGCAGCACACCGGAGATGCTGACGGTGCGCGAGCAGGTCCGCTCATGGCGCTTCTACGATCATTTCCGTACCGATGCCGATGCGCTGGCACGCCAGCCTCAGGTCGGCACGCATACGCCGGTGCTGTCGGACGACGGACGGGACCTGGCCGCGGCGCTGCAGACGATCCGCGAAATCGGCGACCGTGACGCGTTGAACGAATGCATTGACGATGCCTTCACGGGCTCGCGCATCGAGATCGCCGCGCAGGACGGCCGTTTCGAGCTGCTGCTGTGGCAGCCCGGCATGCTGCGGCCGCTGCGCGCCGCCGAGCTGTCCGACGGCACGCTTCGCTATCTGCTGCTGGCGGCCGCGCTGCATACGCCGCGACCGCCGGCGCTGCTGGTGCTCAACGAACCGGAGACCAGCCTGCATGCCGACCTGCTGCCCGCGCTGGGCCGCATGATCGGCAAGGCCGCGCAACGCTCGCAGGTCATCGTGGTCTCGCATGCGGCGCGGCTGATCGCGGCGCTGGAGCAGCAGCCGGACAGCCAGGCGATCGTGCTGGAGAAGGCGCTGGGGCAGACGCAGGTGGCGGGCCTTGGCGACTTGCAGCGGCCGGCGTGGAGCTGGTTGCCGCGTTAGGCGACATTTGAGGCGCTGCTGCCCTCTCCCCCGGCCCCTCTCCCGCGCGCGGGAGAGGGGAGAAAAGCGGCGCGGTGTTCCAATGGGTGTTGCCGTCCTCCCCTGACCCAGAGTTGTTCTCCCTCTCCCCCTCAGGGGGAGAGGGTCGGGGAGAGGGGGTGGTTCACGACCACCCACGGTAAAAAACAGCTTCCCTTCAATTGACCCGCGTACGCCGCTGTACCTCGAGCAGCTCCCACCGGATCGTCGACGCATCGGCCGGCGGATTGGGCACGCGGTACTCGCGCACGCGCAGCGTGTAGGCGATGCCCGGCTCGAAGTCGAGCCCTTCGATGGGTCCGTACCACAGCTGCCAGGCGCCATTGGGGTCGTCGCGGAAGCGATAGCAGGTCTGCTTGCCAACGCCCGTGCATTCGACCCGCTGCGAGTCGATATAGACAATCTTCTCGACGCCCGGCGCGGCGTTGGCCTGCTGGTCATCGAGCCGGTCGCCGCGCCGGCCGACGCCCTCGCGCTCCACGAAATGCAGCAGATCGCCATCGGCGGTCTTCCAGATGATCTGGCGCCCGGTGGACCCGGCCGACGGTTGCGTGCCGACCGTCGTGAACGGCGACTGCATCGCCTTGAGCAGGCTGTTCTCGACCTCCATCAGCGGCGGCGGGCAGGCGCGGCGCGTGGTGGCGACGCGATCGAAGCGCATGCCGCTGTCGGTCTTGCCATAGCTGCCGGTCATCCGGTTGCAGCCCGCGTTGCCGGTCACCGTGCCCTGCGCCGCATCGATGCCGGCGTTGAACTCGAACAGTACCGGCTCGCCGTTGTCGCCATGCGGAATCTGTTTCAGCGAGCCGTCCGGCATCTGCCAGCGCACCAGCTCCCAGCGGCTGGGGCCGCCGGGCCGGGTCTCGCTCAGCGTCGGCGTGGCCGACGGCGAATCGGGGGCCGGCGCGGTGGCACAGCCGGTCATCGCCGCGCCAAGCAGCGTTGCTGCCGCGGCGGCGGTACCCATGCGGAAGGACAGGGACATCGGTTCGCTCCTCGGGTTGGCGGGATGCATCGCAGACGATGATGCGTCCCGAAGCAAAGAGAATGCCGACGCGCCCACACGGGGCGCCTGGCAAGTGTACGCAATCGGTTTGACGGGGCGGCGGTCAGCGAGTGCCTTCGCTGTGCGCCGCGGCCGATCCATCGGTCCTTTGGCCGGCCTGGGTCGCCGGAGCCTGGGCCGGCGCCGGCAGCGCCGGCACCAGCGCCTCGACGGTGCGGGCGGTGGCGCCACGGTGCTCGCCGGCAAAGGCCCGCGCCTGCGTCCGCATGCGCGACAGCCGTTCGCGGTCCGACAGCAGCACCGCGGCCGTATGCATCAGCTGTTCGGCGCTGTCGACGCGCAGGCAGGCACCGGCGGCGATCGCATCGTCGGTGGCCTGGGCGAAGTTGAACGTATGCGGGCCGATCAGCACCGGCGTGCCGACCGCGCAGGCCTCGATCAGATTCTGGCCACCGAGCGGCAACAGGCTGCCGCCGATAAAGGCGACATCCGATGCCGCAAAATACATGGCCATCTCGCCCATCGAATCGCCCAGCAGCACGTCCGCGTCGATGGGCCGATCGAGCCCGTCCTCGCCCAGCGCGCTGCGGCGCTGCAGCGTGAAGCCGGTCTGCGTGACCATCGCCGCCACCGCATCGAAGCGTTGCGGGTGGCGCGGCACCAGCAGCAGCGCCGGCGGACGCGCCGTGTCGGCGCCCTGCCCCCACACGTCGCCGCACAGCTTGCGCCAGCGCGACAAGGCATCGAGCAGCATCGCTTCCTCACCCTCGCGCGTGCTCGCCGCGGCCAATACCGGCCGCGTGCCAAAGGCCCCGCGCAGCCGCTGTCCGCGCTCGATCTGCTCGGCCGGTGGCTGCATGTCGAACTTCAGGTTGCCGGTCACGCGCACCGCCGCCACGCCGAGTGCACGGAAGCGTTCGGCATCGCCCTGGGTCTGCGCCAGTACCTCGGTGAAGTCGGCATACATCGCCGCCGCGGCGCGGCCGAAGCGGGCGGTACGGCGAAAGCTGCGCGGCGACAGCCGCGCATTGACCAGGTACAGCGGCACGCCGGCCAGCCGCGCGCCGCGCACCAGGTTCGGCCACACCTCGGTCTCCATCAGCATGCCGGCCTCCGGCCGGAAATGCGCCAGGAAACGCCGCACCAGCGCCGGCACGTCGTAAGGCAGGTAGCACTGCACCAGCCGCGGCGGATCGGTGGCCATCTCTGCGCCGAACAGCTCGGCGCCGGTCTGCCGGCCGGTCGGCGTCATATGCGTCAGCACGATGCGATGGCCCGGATAGGCGGCCAGCAGCCGCGCGATCAACGGCTGCGCGGCGCGCGTCTCGCCGACCGAGACCGCATGGACCCAGAGCCATGGGCCCTGCGTCGGCAGCCCCTCGTAGCGCCCGAGGCGTTCGCCGACATGCCGCAGATAGCCGGGCTCCTTGCGCGCGCGCCACGCCAGCCGCGCCAGCGCGGCCGGCAGGATCAAACCCCAGGCCAGGTTGTACAGAACACGCAACAGCATCAGCCTTCCCGTCCGAGCCCACGCACGCGGCGCGCCGCCGCATGGACCTCCTCGACCGTCGGCGCCTCGCCGTCGTCGCCGACATTGGCGATGCGCGCCGACCAATAGCCCTCGGTCTTCCAGCGCCAGGTCGCGGTATAGATTTCCACGGTCGGCCGGCACAGCGCCGCGGCGATATGCACCAGCCCCGTGTCGACGCCGACCACCAGTTCGGCGCGATTGATCAGGCCGAAGCCCTGCATCACCGTAAAGCGCGGCAGCACGCGCGAGCCCGGCACGCCGGCGGCGATGCGCTCGGCGGCCTGCCGCTCGGCCTCGTTGCCCCACGGCAGCATCACCGCCAGCCCCTCGGCGAACAGGCGCCGGCCCAGCTCATGCCAGTGTTCCAGCGGCCAGCGCTTCTTCGCGCCGGCGGTCGCATGGAAGCAGACCGCGTAGCGCGTCGGCAGATCGGACCACAGCGGATCGTTGGCATGCAGCACGCGCGCCTCGTCGCCGAAGAAGCGCGGCGGCTCGGCCGGCGCGACGCCGGTCAGCGCGGCGCCGAGCAGGCGCGAACGGCGCACCGAATGGGTCTGCAGCGGGACCTGGATCGGATCGGTGTAGAACAGCCGCGAGGCCGGCTCGTAGCCCGAGCCCTGCGTCGCATTGGCCAGCCCGATCACCGGCGCGCCCGCATGGCGGCGCGCGATCCGCGAGACCACGGCGGTCTTCAGCAGCCCCTGCGTCTCGATCACCGCGTCGTAGGCGTCCTCGCGCAGCGCGCGGCGGAAGGCTGCCAGCTCGCTCCACACCGCGCCGGAGAACAGGCCCTTGCGCCAGCGCCGCAGCGCGAACGGAATCACGCGCCGCACCTGCGGCAGCAGCCGCACCAGCTCGACATAGCCCTCCTCGACGACCCAGTCGATCTCGCAACCGGGCCAGCGCGCGCGCAGATCGTGGATCAGCGGCATGTTGTGCACGACGTCGCCGAGAGAGGACACCTTGACCACCAGGATGCGCGGCCGCTCCGGCATGCGCACGCCCAGCGGGCGCGGCATGCCGGCGGCCTCGATCGCCTCGGGGGCGGCGCTGTCCTGCAACGGAACTGCCGGTTCGACCGGCATCCGCTCAGAACGGCAGCTGGGCATCCGGCTTCTCGGCCAGGATCACGCGCTTGAATTCCGCCTGGATGCGGGCCAGCGCGGCGTCGTTATCGGCCTCGAAGCGCATCACCACCACGGGCGTGGTGTTCGACGGACGGGCCAGCCCGAAACCGTCGGGATATTCGACACGCACCCCATCGATCGTGATGACCTCGCGCGCGCCTTCGAACTTCGCATTGGCGCGGATCCTGTCGAGCAGCGTGAAGGGCTCGCCCTCCGCGCACTTCAGTTGCAGCTCGGGCGTGCAGATCGAATTGGGCAGCGCGTTCAGCACGGCGCTCGGATCGTCGTGGCGCGACAGGATCTCCAGCAGGCGTGCGCCGGTGTAGAGACCATCGTCGAAGCCATACCAGCGGTCCTTGAAGAACACGTGGCCGCTCATCTCGCCGGCGATCGGCGCGCCGGTTTCCTTCAGCTTGGCCTTGACCAGCGAATGGCCCGTCTTCCACATCAGCGGCTCACCGCCATGCTCGCGAATCCACGGCGCCAGCTTGCCGGTGCACTTGACGTCGTAGATGATCTGCTGGCCCGGATGGCGCGACAGGATCTCCTGCGCGAACAGCATCAGCTGACGGTCCGGGAAGATGACCTGGCCATCCTTGGTGACCACGCCGAGCCGGTCGCCATCGCCGTCGAAGGCCAGGCCCAGCTCGTTGTCGGTCTCGCGCAGGCAGCGCATCAGATCCTGCAGGTTCTCCAGATGCGCGGGATCCGGATGGTGGTTCGGGAAGTTGCCGTCGACGTCGCAGAACAGCTCGGTCACTTCGCAGCCGAGCGCGCGGAACAGATCGCCGACGAAGGCGCCGGCCACGCCGTTGCCGGCATCGAGCGCGATCTTCATCGGCCGCGCCAGCTTGACGTCGCTGGCGATGCGGTCCAGGTACTGCTGTCGGATGTCGACCTGCTGATAGTCGCCGGCACCGCTGGCGAAGCGTTCGGCGACGATGCGCTCGCGCAGGCCCTGGATCTGCTCGCCATAGATGGCCTTGCCGGCCAGCACCATCTTGAAGCCGTTGTAGTCGGGCGGATTATGGCTGCCGGTGACCATGATGCCCGAGGTGGCGCGGCGGCCGGCCAGCTCGACATTGGTGCCGAAGTACACCATCGGCGTGGCGACCATGCCGAGGTCGATCACATCCATGCCGGCGGCGCGCAGGCCCTCGACCAATGCCGACAGCAGTTCGGGCCCGGACAGGCGCCCGTCACGGCCGACGACGACCGCGGTCTCGCCGGCCTCGGCGGCCGCGGAACCGAAGGACAGGCCAATGGCACGGGCGACATCGCGAGTCAGGGTCTTGCCGACGATGCCGCGGATGTCGTAAGCCTTGAAGATGGAGGAGTCGATTTGCATGCAGCTTCCTGGAAGTGAAGGGAGCGGGCGCCCCACCGAGGGCCTGGAGCCGGACAGTTCGTATGCCCCGCCATGTGCCCAGAACGGCGCGCCAAAACCTGTATTTTGCCGGATTGCGATCAGGCACGGCAGTTATAATCGGTTCGGCCGGGCAGTTCGGTGTCCTGACACACGCCATCGCACCCACGATTTGCTGCGCCGCCCGCCGCCATTCCCGCCGCCATTCCGATATCGCGCCCTCCTGCCACCGTGCCCTTGTCGCCGCGCTCGTTCCCCCATTCTCCGGCGCGCTGGTCCCTGCGCCGGTCCCAGCGTTTGTCCGAGTCCCAGCCCTTGTCTGCCCCCGCGCTGCCGGGGGATCGGGAACAGGCACGGCGGCCCCGCATCGCCTACCTGATCACCAATTCGGAGATCGGCGGCGCGCAGGCCCATGTGGCCACGCTGCTGGAGGCGCTGGGCAACCGGGTGGAAGCGATCGTGCTGGCCGGCGGCGACGGTCCGCTGCTGCCGACCGCGGCAGCGCTCGGGGCGCGCACGGTCCGGCTGTCCCTGCTCGACAACGCGCTGTCTCCGCTGCGCGCGTTCGCCGCGCTGCGCGAACTGATCCAGGCGCTGCGCCAGGCCGATCCGGACCTGATCCACGCGCACAGTGCCAAGGCCGGCGCGCTGGGCCGCATCGCCGGTTGGCTGCTTGGCATCCCCGTCGTCTATACCGTGCACGGCTTCGGCTTCAAGCCGGCCGCACCGCGCCGGCAGCGGATCGCCGCCCGCGCCGCCGAATGGATGCTGGCCCCGCTGACCGCACGGCTGATCTGCGTAGCCCAGGCCGAGCGCGAACTGGCGCGCAGCCTGCCCCTGCCGGCGCGGCGAATCTCCGTGATCCACAACGGCATTGCCGAAGTGCCGGCGCGTGCGGAGCCTGGCGCACCGATGCATCGCATCGTGATGGTTGCACGCTTTGCCGCCCCGAAACGGCCCGATCTGCTGATCCGGGCCTTCGCCGAGCTGGCCCATGGCGATGGCGCGCTGGCCAGTTGCGAACTCGTGATCGCCGGCGATGGCCCGCTACTGCCGACGATGCGGGCGCTGGCCGAACGCCTCGCTCCCGGCCGCGTGGTGTGCAGCGGCAACGTCGGCGACGTGCCAGCGCTGCTGGCATCGGCGCAGGCGTTCGTGCTGGCCTCCGACCACGAGGGCTTTCCGCTGTCCATTCTGGAGGCGATGCGCGCCGGTCTGCCGGTCGTTGCCACCGATCTGCCCGGCATTCGCGAGCAGCTCGACCACGGACGCTGCGGCTTGCTGTGCGCGCCCGGCAGCGTGCCGGCCTTGGCGGACGCGCTGGCGCGCCTGGCCGGCGATGCCACGCTGCGGACGTCGCTGGGCACGGCCGCACGCGACCGCTGGGCGCTGCACTATGGCGTGACCGCAATGGCCGATGCGACCTGGTCGGTTTACCGCGAGCATCTGCCGGCTGCCGCGCTGGCCAACGTGCCGCTCGCGCGGGACGGGGCCTGAGGGAATGCGCATGGACAAGGCATCGGGCACCGCCCGCCAAGCCCGCGTACCGCTGGCCATCCGAGCCCGCGGCTCCGAAACGATGCGCCGCGCCAGCCGTATGCTCGGCTGGGCCCTGCTCGGCCTGCTGCCTTTCGCGCTGAACATGGGACTGGCCGAGGCCGCGCACCAGGCCGGCTACGTGACCCACGTCTTCCCGCGCACGCTGCTGTGGTCGATCGTCCCGTATCTGCTGGCCTTCGTGCTGCTGCACCGCTCGCTGCATCTGCCAGCGATGGAAGGCAACAGCCTGGTCGGCCTCGCGGCGACCCTGCCATTCGTCGCGCTGCTGTTCGCCTTCGCCGCCTTCCAGATCCCCTACTCGCGCGGCGCGCTGCTGCTCGGCTACCTGACCACGCTGGCGTGGATCTGGGCCGGCTACCGGCGCTATGTGCAGAACTACGTGCCGGTGTTCGGCTACACCGACCCCGCCGCCCTCGCGCAACTGCAGCAGCTGCTGGCGATGCCCGGCGCGCTGCCGCCGGGACGCACCCGCTTCGAGCCGATCGCCTCGATCGAAGAGGCGGTGCACTGCGACGGCCTGATGCTCGACCGCAGCGCCGCCGCCGATCCCGAGCGTACGCGGCTGCTGGCGCGCTACAAGATGAGCCATGTGCGGATCTACTCGGTCGAGCGCGTCGGCGAGATGCTGACCGGCCGGCTGGGGCTCGACCATATCGACGAGAATTTCCTCGACGATCATGCCGCGCACTATTTCTACGGCTATCTGAAGCGGCTGATCGATGTCGCCACGGTGCTGTGCCTGGCCCCGTTGGCGCTGCCCGCGGCCCTTGCCGTTGCGGTGGCAATCCGGCTCGATTCGCCAGGCCCGGCGCTGTTCCGACAGGTGAGGGTCGGCCTGCTGGGCAAGCCCTTCACCATGCTGAAGTTCCGCAGCATGGAAGCCGCGCCGCAGGACGCAGCCCGCTTCGCCGCCCGGCGCGACCCGCGCGTGACCCGCGTCGGCCGCGTGATCCGCAAATACCGGCTCGACGAGATTCCGCAGCTGTGGAACGTGCTGACCGGCGACATGAGCCTGATCGGACCGCGTCCCGAGCAGGTGCCGATGGTCGATCGCTTTGCCGACACGATCCCCTACTACCCGTACCGGCATCTGGTGCGCCCAGGCCTGTCGGGCTGGGCGCAGGTGCGGCAGGGCTATGCGGGCACGCACGAGGAAACGGTCACCAAGCTCAGCTACGACCTGTACTACGTCAAGCATTGCAGCTTCGCGCTGGATCTGCTGGTGGCGGTGAAGACGGTGCGGACGTTGTTGACTGGGTATGGGGCGCGGTGATGCGGATGCGTGAGCCAGGCGTGGCGCCGTTGCCGGGGCTGTCGCCGGATGCGGCCCGTTCGTTGGGGCCAACTGAGTCGCCCTTCGCGTCGGCATCTTCCGCCTATGTGGCATTGCCGCAGCTGCCGGAGTCCCCGCGGTCGCCGATGCGCATCCTGCTGCTGACCACCGGACTGCGCCTTGGCGGCGCCGAGCAGCAGGTCGCCGCGCTGGCGCGCCGCTTCGATGCACTGGGCCACGCCGTCGCGGTGGCCAGCCTGACGCCGGGATGCGAGGTCGCGTTGCCGCCCGGCATCGAGACGTTGAACCTCGCCATGCGCAAATCGCCGTGGTCGATGGCGCGGGCGCTGCGGCAGATGCGCGGTTTCATCCAACACTGGCGGCCGGACGTCATCCACGCGCACATGGTCCATGCCAACCTGTTCGGCCGCGCCCTGATCGCAACCGGTCCGGCGCGCACCATGCCGCCGCTGGTCTGCACTGCGCACAGCGCACGCGAGGGCGGCACGGCGCGCATGCTGGCCTATCGGCTGACCGATCGCTGGGCCGGCCTGACGACGCATGTCAGCGCCGAGGGCCGGGAAAGAATGATCACGGCTGGTGCGGTGCCGGCGGAGCGCATCATGGTGCTGCCCAACGGCATCGATACCGCACGGTTCCGGCCCGATGGCACGGCGCGGGCGCAGACGCGCGCGGCGCTGGACCTCGATGCGGCCACATCGCTGCTGCTTCATGTCGGACGACTCGTCCCCGAGAAGAACCAGGCTTTGCTGCTGGAGGCATTTGCCCGCCTGCCGTGGTCGCTTGCCTCCGCACAACTGCTGATCGCGGGCGACGGCCCCGAACGCGCGGCGCTGGAACGCCGCATTGATGCCCTCTCGATCGGAGACCACGTCCGTCTGCTCGGCACGCGCGCCGATATCCCGGCCCTGCTCAATGCGGCGGACGTGTTTGCGCTGTCGTCCGATATCGAGGGCATGCCGCTGGTCGTCGGCGAAGCGATGGCCTGCGGCTGCCCCGTGGTGGCGACCGATGCGGCCGGTGTCGCGCAGATGGTCGACGGCTTTGGCCAGGTCGTACCGCGCGGCGATGCCGACGCGCTGGCAGCCGCCCTCGCTCGCGCCCTGCGCGACGGACGCGGCGACATCGCACAGCAAGCGGCAAGGCACCGCCATATCGCGGATTCGCTCGGCCTCGAGGCCATCGCGGACCAATGGCTGGCCCGCTACGCCGCACTTGCCGCTGCAAAGGCCCACGCACGCACGGGGACCGCCTGATGCGCAGACGGGTCGCCGGCAACCTGCTGTGGATGCTGACCGAGCGCGGGCTGCAGGTCGTCACCGGCATCGCGATCGTCGCGATGCTGGCGCGCGCGCTGGGACCCGAAGGCTTCGCGCATTTCCAGTATGCCCAAGCCGTGGTCACCATCGCCGCGTCGGTCGCGCTGATCTGCGGCAGCGAAGTGGTGGTACCGCGGCTGGTTGCCGATGCGGCGAGCGCGGCCCAGCATCGCCTGCTCGCGCATGCCTTCGTGCTGCGCGCGTTTGGCGGCCTGCTCGGCTATGCGCTGATGTGCGGCTACCTGGCCGTGGCAGGCGCCGCCGCGGAGGTCTGGGCCGTGGCGCTGCTGCTCGGCATCGCCATCCTGCTGCGCGAGCCGTTCGGCGTCGTCGCGGCCTGGATGCAGGCGCATACCAATAACCGGCCCGGCACCGTGTTCAGCCTAATCTCGCTGACCATCAAGGCCGGCATGGTCGGGCTGCTGTTTGCCGCCGGCAGCCGAGCCGCACCGGCCTTCGCCAGCGCCTTCGCGGTGGAGGCGATCGTACTCGCGCTGCTGCTCGCCGGCTATTACCTGAGCCGTGTGCCGCACCGGCGCATCACTGTCGATTCCGCGCTCGCAGGTCAACTGCTGCGCGGCGGCACGCTGTTCTGGGCCAGCTTCATGATGATGATGGCCGCGCGCCGCGTCGATCAGCTGATCCTGCAGCCGCTGGTGCCGCTCGCAGACTTCGGCGCCTACGCCGCGACGATGCAGATTCTCGACAACTACGCGGCGGCGGCCACCATCATCGCGGCAGGCGCCGCGCCGGTCTATGTCTACGGGCAAGCCGACGCCGCCCTCGCCCGCCGCAACGTTGGCCTTCTTGCGCTGATGCTCGGTGCGGTCGGCTTCGCGGGAGCGGCGGTAATCGCCGGCGCGGCGGACTGGATCATTCACCTGCTCTATGGCGAGCAATTCAGCGCCGCCATCGGGCTGCTGCGCGTCGCGGCATTCGCCACCGCGCTGCTGTTCGTCGATGTCGGCCTGACCTTGCTGCCGGTGTATCTGCGCAAGCCCGAATGGGTTGCACTCAAATGGGCCGGCACGCTGGCGATGATCCTGGTATTCGACCTGATCGCGGTACCGCGTTACGGCATCTGGGGAGCGGTTGCGGGCTATGCGCTCGCCAACGGCTTCGCGGTGATCATCGGATTGGCGCTGTGGTGGCGTTGGCGGTCTTCTACCGCCCTTCAAACGGCGACGGCAGCCCATGAGCACTAGGCCTACCCTCTGCTTTTTGACCGGAACGCTGAATGCGTTCGCCGGCGCCGAACGCATGACGGCGGTGATCGCCAACGAGCTGGCGCGGCGCGGCTACACGGTGCATATCCTGAGCCTGTGGGACGCCGCCAGTTGTTTCGACCTCGAACCCAGGGTACGGCACGAGGCGCTGTTTGCGCAGCGGCCTTCGTTCAAGACGCGGTATCTGTCGACCGTCCTCGGCATTCGCCGGTATCTGAAGCGGCATCGGATCGAGGTGTTGATCGAGGTGGATACGATGCTGACGTTGTTTACGCTGGCGGCTTGTGCGGGCCTTGGCGTGCGCCGCATTGCCTGGGAGCATTGCAATTTCGACCAGGACCTCGGACGGGGCGCGCGGCGGGTCGCTCGGCGACTCGCGGTTCGGACTTGCGAGCATGTCGTGGTGCTGACGCAGCGGGATCGGGACAAATGGGAACAAGCGCTGGGGGCACGCAATGTGGTCGCGATTCCGAATGCGTTGCCGTTCGCGATGCCCGAGAAGCGATCGGACAGAACGTCGAAGATCGCGCTCGCCGTTGGGCGGTTGACGCATGCCAAGGGATTCGATGTGCTGTTGCACGCCTGGAAGATAGTCGCGCGCGAGCATCCGGATTGGCGGCTGGATATCGTTGGCGACGGGGAGTTGCACGATGCGCTGATGACCTTGCGGAACGAGCTCGGCTTGTCGGCAAGCGTTCGGCTACTGCCTGCGCGCCGAGATTTGTCCGACCTGTATCGCGGCGCATCGTTGTTCTGCCTGTCGTCCCGCTATGAAGGCTTCGGCCTGGTACTGATCGAGGCGATGGCCCATGGCCTGCCCGTCGTGGCGACCGATTGCGAGACGGGACCGAGAGAGGTACTCGGAGCGGCGGCGCACGCGGCGCTGGTCCCCGTTGACGACGCCGATGCGCTGGGGCACGCGATTTGTCGGACCATCGCCGATCCGGACATGACGGCCCGCATGGCGCACCTCGGGATCGAGCGGGCCAGATATTACGAGGCAAACCGGATTGCGGCTGCCTGGCTTCCGCTGCTCGAACAATCCGAAATAGCGGGCGCGCATCAAAGCGGAGTCAATCCTCAATCCTGATATTCGCGTGCTAACATTCGAGTCCAGAAAATAAGCAGCATCGAGTCCCTCTGCAACGCAGTTGTTTAAATCTGCATTGCACATCAATTAACACGGCAATATGGAGCGGCCGTCCGGCGCGTTTTATCCGACCTCCTGACTTTCCGGCTGGCAGAACGATCCGCTCAGTCCGCATTGCTCAGGTTCGCCCGTTTTATCCCGGTCAGCCAGCGCCAATACAACGATGACGAAAGAAGCTCCCCCATCGTCCGCTCTCGAGGCGGTCGATGCTCCTCCGCCCGCGCGTTCCTACCCGATCACGCTCTGGTTGACCGGTCTGAGCGGGGCCGGCAAGACGACGCTTGCGCGCAATCTGCAGCGGCGGCTCTACGACCGTGGCATCACTGCCTTGCGCGTGGACGGCGACGAACTGCGCGCCGGACTGACCAGCGATCTTGGATTTTCCGCAGAAGAGCGCCATGCCAATGTCCGGCGCGCTGCGCATATGGCGAAGCTGCTGAACGATCAAGGTGTGCTGGTTCTGGCCTCGTTGATCTCGCCTGCCGCGCGCGATCGTGAAGCGGCGCGGCAGATCGTCGGTGCGGACCGATTTGCCGAAGTGTACGTCCACGCGGATCTGGAGCGCTGCCGGCAACGCGACCCCAAGGGTCTCTATCGCAAGGTCGCCAGCGGCAGCATTGCCCAATTCACCGGCATCAGCGCACCGTATGAGCCTCCGGTCGCCCCGGACTTGACCGTCGACACCACCACCACAAAGGTGGAGGAATGCGTCGAAGTGCTCGCCGCGTTCCTGGACGGCCGTCTTTCCCGCTAGCCAACGTCCGTCCACGCCTGCCGATGACGAAAGGCGTTGCCGATTTGCCGAGATTCGCCAATACCGGTCGCGGATAAATCCTTCGCGAATCCGTGGATGCCCACCATGCAATCACCCATCTTTTTCATTCATCCGCCCAAGAGCGGCGGTTCCACCGTCATTTCCTTCTTCGAGCTGAATCGAGGTGAACGCCAGTTTGTTCATTTCGAATGGGATCGTGATCCGGAATGGCGTACCAGCTTGGGCAGATTGGTGGAAACGGGAGTAGGCGGAGGCCATCACTCCTTTGGCATGCACCGGTTCCTGAAAAGGCCGCTGGCCTATTGCACCATTCTGCGCGATCCGCTGGCGCGGCAGATTTCGCACTACTGGTATGCCTTCAATGGCAAGAACGGCGAGGTCGAACGCGGCGCCAGCGTATCGACGGTAGAAGCCATGGTCCGGCGCGGCGAGATTTCGCTCGACGAATGGGTGGCCGGATCGTACGCCGGCAAAAATCTGTACGTTCATATGCTCAGCGGCGATCCGGCATTGAACGAGCACAGCCTCGACCTGGCCCGATATAACCTGCGGCACCATATCCCGGTCGCCGGACTGTGCGAGGACATGAGTGCGTTTCTATTGAGATTGTGCGGAAGGACAGGCTTTGGCCTGCCCTTCTACGCTGAGACCAACGTGACCAACATCTCGGGCAGCCGCAAGCAACAGCTCAGCGAGTCGGCGCGAGAAAAATTCCTCGCGGACAATGCGTGGGACTACGCGCTGTATCGGGATGTCCGCGAGTCGAACGACCGCGACAAGACCGCCGGCGGCGAGCTGTTCGACAAGGCATTGGCCCTGGTCCGGACCGTGCAGGCCGAACTGAACCAGGTCGAGAACCCGCACGAGCATGCGTCGATGATCTTCGGCTACGACCACGCGCATCTGGGCAAGCTGCGGGAGATCGCGCAGAGTTTCGACCTTGCCCCGATCCGCGACTATATCGAGCATAGCCAGCAATCCATCGCCGCCCCCGCTGACATCTACGAGGGCTTCGTCGATGCGGTACGGGAGAACAGTGTCAGCGGATGGGCGATCAACCTGACGCGCCCCGATCGACCGGTTTCCATCGAAGTGTGGAGCGGGAACGAGATGGTGGCGGCCGGAACGACTGGCGAGCCGCGTCCGGATGTCGCTGCCGCAGGCTATGGCAGCAGCCATACCGGTTTCTCTATCGCGCTCCCGCCACTGCACGGCACGGCGTTTCGCGTGGCAATCGCGGGCGCCAGCGACCCGCTGAACAATGCCGGCCCTTGGCGCCAGGGGTGGCATATCGGCTAACGCCACCGCCGCCTGCGTGCCGCGGGCGCCGGCACGCGAGGCGGGTAGCGCGTTCAGCCCGTCCGTGACCAGGCCCGCTCGGGCACCGGCTGCAGTGTCGGCCGCACACTCGGCGTGTATTCGACGATCCAGCGGCGCAGGTCGCGCCGCACCTCGTCGTCGGACGGGATGCGCCGTTGCATCAGCCATGGCAGCACCTCGCTGAGAAGATGCTCCGGCACCTCGCGCGCCCGGGCGATCCGCAGCTTGTCGTGCGGCGTCGGCCGCGTGGTCTCGTCGTCCATCAGCAACTCTTCGTACAGCTTCTCGCCGGGCCGCAGGCCCGTATAGACGATCCGGATCTGGTTCTCGTCGAAGCCATACAAGCGAATCAGGTCGCGGGCCAGATCGGCGATCTTGACCGGTTGCCCCATGTCGAGCAGGAAGATCTCCCCGCCCTCGCCCATGCTGGACGCCTGCAGCACCAGCTGGGCCGCCTCCGGAATCGTCATGAAATAACGGATGATTTCCGGGTGCGTGACGGTAACGGGACCGCCGCGCGCAATTTGCTGCTGGAATTTCGGAATCACGCTGCCGGCGCTGCCGAGCACGTTGCCGAAACGAACGGTTTCCAGCTGGGTGGTCGCGGTCGTCTGCTGCAGGGCCTGGCAAACCATTTCCGCAAGGCGCTTGGAGGCACCCATCACGTTGGTCGGATTGACGGCCTTGTCCGTGGAAATCAGCACAAAGCGCCGGACGCCGTGATCGATGGCCGCGCGCGCCACCCGGTAGGTGCCCAGCGTGTTGTTTCGCACCGCCTGCCAGGTGTTGAGCTCCTCCATCATCGGAACATGCTTGTACGCGGCAGCGTGATAGACGATGTAGGGCGCGAAGCGCCGCATCGTCTGCTCCAGCAGAAGCGTGTCCTTGACGTCCCCGACCACTGAAATCACATTGAGCCGCGGGAAGTGCTCGCGCAATTCCTCCGCCAGCCGATAACTGGCGAACTCGGAGATCTCGTAGGCGATCAGGGTAGCCGGATGGAACCGTGCAATCTGACGGCACAATTCCGACCCGATCGAACCTCCCGCGCCGGTGACCATGACGGCCCTGCCCTCGAGCAACTGCGCGATGTGCGGCGTGTCGATGGTCACCTCTTCGCGGCCCAGCAGGTCCTCCAGGTCGATCTGCCGCACGCGCGACATGAACGGCTGGCCCTGGGTCAGCGGCGTCAGCGCCGGCAGCACCAGCGCACGGACGTTGGCGCGTACGCACAGGCGCGCCACGCGCCGATGAATCGGAGCGGGGGCCGACGGCATCGCGATGATCACGTGCTCGATCTTGTGGCGCTCCGACACTTCCTTCAGATCGCTGATGCGGCCGAGCACCTTGTAGCCATGGATCTCCCGCCCGAGCTTGCGCTCGTCGTCATCGAGCAGGCCGACCAGCCGCCATTGCGGCGATCGGCGCAACTCCCGGGCCAGGCTGGCGCCGGCCTCCCCGGCCCCCAGCAGCAACACCGGCTTGCCTTGGCCGATCAAGCCACCGTAACGGTAGAACTCCTTGGTGGCGCGATACGCGGCCCGGCTTCCGCCCATGATGAAGAACAGCATCACCGGCATCAGCAGCAGCACTGATCGCGGAATCGGCGGCGACGGCTGCAGCATCGTGGAAGCGACTGTCACGACAATGGCACCGGCGATGATCGCCTTGGCGATGCGGAACAGATCCGGCAGGCTGGCAAACACCCACATGCCGAGATACAGGCCGAATACGCGGAACATCACCGCGTACACCGGCACGACCCACGCGATCGCCAACAATCCGCTTTCGCGGAAATCGTCCGGCGGCATGCCATTGAAACGGATCACGTAGCACAGAAGCCACGCGACGGCCACGGATCCGACATCGAAGGCGAATGCGGCCAGCGACAACCAGCGCGCACCCACGCGTGAGGCTTTGAGAATCGGCATCTTGGACATCTCTCGGTAAATCTAACCGGACTTGAATTGACGCCAGCGACGATCGATCGTCAGGCCAAGACCGATCAGCAGCAATCCCCATGTCACCATCACCGCACCTGCTTTCCAGCCGGGCATGTCGACCGACATGACGGCCAGAATTGTACCGACCAGCATCAGGACATACCACCGCAGCACCACGCTGCGATGGCCAGCGGACATCTGCACCATCCGTTGATAGTAGTGCGTCCGATGGGCTTCCCAGAAGCGCTCTCCATTGAGCAGCCGCCGCAACAAGGTGACGGTCGCATCGGCGACGAACGGACCGAACACGAACGCGGGAAACCAGAACGGCCAGGCCTGTTCCTGCCAGCCCCAGTAACCAAGTGCCGCGGCCAGGAAGCCGAGCGGCACCGAGCCTGCGTCGCCGAGAAACATGCGCGCCGGCGGATAGTTGAAGACCAGAAACCCTGCGGCGGCGGCGGCCACGGTGATCGAGGCGACGGCCAGGTCGGCATGTGCGGGACCGGCGCAAACGGCGTAGGCGCCAAAGCCGATGACGGCCATGCCCCCGGCCAGGCCATCCGCTCCGTCCATGAAGTTGTACAGGTTCACCGCCCACACGACGGCAACCACCAGCACCGGCGCTAGCATCCAGAGCCCGGACGGCAGCGGCAGCAGCCACAGCAAGGCGGCGGCGGCGGCCAAATGCGCGGCGAAGCGGTAGCGCGCCGGCATGCCCCATCGATCATCGGCCAGCGACAGCATGCCGAGCGCCAGCGCGAGCCCCGCCAGTGCGCTCAACGCGGGCGCGAACACGGCGATCGATATCGCGCTGACCAGCGTCACGCCGACGCCCCCGACCCGCGGCGTCGGACGCTGATGCAGCGAGCGCGCGTTCGGCACGTCAAGGGCCAGCCGCCATGCAAGGCCGGTACGAAGCAACAGATAGAGCAGTGCCGCGTTGGCGACGAAGGCGAGCGCCGCGGGAGGCAGCAGGAGACTAGCGAACGGCATGCGCGATCTCGCCCCCGGTTCGTTGCCGATACCAGTCCGCCGTCTGCTTCAGTGCCTCGCGCAGCGTCAGTGGCGGGCGCCAGCCCAGTTCGCCGACGATCCTGGTGCTGTCGACCCTCAGTGGCTCGACCAGCCGGGCGACGGCATCGCGCCGGCCCGTCAGCGCCCCCGCCAGCTTCAACAGTGCCAACGGCATCGGCACCAGGCGGGCGGGCCGGTCCAGCGCGTCGCCCATCAGCCGCGCCAGTTGCGCCACCGTGACGTCTTCGCCATCGGACACATGGAAGATCTTGCCGGCGGCGGCGGGGTGACGCGCACAGGCCAGCAGCGCATCGGCCAGATTGTCGACGGCGACCAGGCTGCGCGGCGCATTGGCGTATGCCAGCGGGAGCGGTACGCCGCGCGCCACCGCGCCAAGCAGGCTGCGGAAGTTCGCACTGACCCCCGGGCCGTAGACCAGCGGCGGACGCACGACGGTCCATTCCATTCCGTGATCCCGGCACAGCTCGGCCAGCGCTTGCTCCGCTTCCCGCTTCGATATCCCATAGGGATCGGCCGGCGCCGGCGTATCGCTCTCGCGCAGCGGACGCCCGGGATCGATCTCGGCCACCGCCTTGATGCTGCTGACATAGATGAAGCGCCTTGCCCCCGCCCGCGCCGCGGCACGGGCCACACGCAGCGTGCCTTCGACGTTGGTCGCGCGGAAGGCGGCAAGCGGATCGGGCGCACGATCGCGCATGACATGGACCCGTGCCGCCAGATGGATGACGCAATCCGGCCGCAGCGAGTCCGGCCATGCCGACTCGATATCGGCGAAGTCGTCCGCCACGACGAGCTCGTGCCGCTGCGCCGCCGGCCGCCCTGTGCCACCGCGGACCACACAGGTCGTTTGCACGTGGACGGCTTCCAGCGCACGCAACAACGCCGCGCCGACGAATCCGCCAGAGCCGGTCAACAGAACATGTTCCATCGCGCCTCCATGATTGCCGTCCTTGCGTAGAGCCGCGTTAGGCCCGTTGCGTGGACCGGCCCGCCGCGCAAGCCGCCACGACCTCTTGATAGAGATCGCTGTACGCTTGCCCCAGTGCCGCGCCGGAGAACAGCTGCTCATAGCGCGCGCGCGCGGCGCGGCCCATCCGTTCGGCAAGCGCGCCGTCATCGAGCAAGCGGGAAGCGGCCGCCGCGAGTTCGGCAGGCGATTCCGGCGGCACCACGAAACCCGTCACGCCATCGGCATTGACATAGGACGTGCCGGTGCCGATCTCGCAGGAGACCATCGGCCTGGCGAACATCGATGCCTCCACCAGTACCATGCCGAATGCCTCCGACCGCAATTGCGAAGCCAGCACGAGCGCGCGGCAGCCACGCAGCAGCGCGGCCTTTTCCGCATCGGAGACCTGGCCGGCAAAGAGGACGTTGGTGGCACCCTTCTGCGCTGCCAGCGCGCGAAGCCGCTCCATCTCCGGACCGGACCCGGCAATGACGATATCGCCAGCGATGGCCGGCGCCGCTTCGATCAGAGAATGCAGCCCCTTGTAGTAGCGCAGCACGCCCAGCGCGAGCAGGAACGGCCGTCCGCCCAGGCCGAAACGCTGCAGCAGCGATTCCGCCTCGCCGGCAGTCGGCGCCGTTTCGGCAAGATCGGCCATGCCGAGTGGAATGACGCGCAGCCGCTGCGGTACAACATTGGCTTTCAGCACCTCGCTGGTCCGGGCATAGGCCGGCGATGTCGCGACCACCGCATCCATCGCGCGCAACGTGCGGCGCATCAGAGGGCCGTAAACCTGGCCCAACATGCGTTGGCGCACGATATCGGAGTGGTACGTCATCACCGCGGGACGGCTGCTGCCGCCGAGCAGATGAAGGACGTCCCCGAACGGCCAGGGAAAATGAAAATTCACCACATCGGCCCAGTCGGCGGCCCGCCGATAGCGCAGCACGGACCCGATCCCGCCGAGATCGCAAGACGCCGGCGCCGCCCAGGAGCGGCTGCGCAGCACCGTCCCTTCCGGGAGAGCGATCTCCGATGGCGTGGGGGTCGGCGAGAGCGTGAAGACGCGGCTCTCGACGCCGTACGGCTGGCAACCGAGCGCGATCTGCCGGATGGCTTCCTGAAGCCCCCCCGGGGGGTCCGGGAAATAGGTCCGATACACGTGCAGCACCCGCAGCGGTCGACGCTCGCCCTTTGCCGGGATGGAGGCGCCCATCATCGCTGGCCTCATAGCACCGCGGCGAGCGCGGCGGCGCTCGCCTCCACGTGGTGGCTGCGCATCACGTCGTCAAACGCCGCATCGCGGATCCGGTGCCGAAGCGCGCGGTCGCCGGCAAGGCGCTCGAGGGCGTCCACCCACTCCTGGAAGTCGTTGCCGACCAGCAGCCCCGTGCGTTCCGGCATCACGCAACCCTGGTAAATCGGTGCCGACGAGTAGATGCCCGGCACGCGCGCGGTACCGTAGTTCAGATACTTGAAGGGGTTCTTGCAGGCATTGAACTCGGCCGCCTCCACGTCCTCGCTGCCGCCCAGCGGGGTGATCGCGAACTGGTAGCGGCCCGAAACCAGCGCGCGCATATAGTCGGCATACGGCATCCGGTTGGTGAAATGCAGGAACGGCAATGAGAACATCTCCGGAAAGGGGTCGCCATAGAAGTCCAGCGCGTAGTCCGGGTGACGCAGGAAAAAGACCTGAAGCGCCGTCAGCAGCATGTCTTTCGCGCTCTGCATCTTCAGGAAGTCCGCGTTGGTGAAGACGATGCGCGGCGGCATCGCTTCTTCGACCACGCCCGCTGCATATTTCTCCACCCACATGCCGTTCGGCACCAGCACAGGTTCCGGCACATAGGGCCGGACCTTGTCGAGCAGGACGGGGTTCGCCACCGTCACGACGTCGCACAGGGCGAGAATGTCGCGGATCAGGGCGACCTTGCTGTTATGCGCCTGGGCGCCGCTATAGCTCGGAAAGGAAAAGATCCAGTCGTCGATGTCGTAGATGACGCGCACGCCCCGGGCTCGGGCATGGCGGACGAGGTCCAGCGCGCGCTGAGAGCTGTGCTTGCTCAGGATCAGCACGTCGGCCCAATTGACGCCGTTGCGCGCCGCTTCGTCGTTCTCGGAAATCGCCGTGAAGACCAGCTGGCCGCGCGACTCCATGTACTCCAGCACCTCGGTGATCCGGGCCGCGACGGACAACGACGGCACGCCTTGTGCCACATGCGACTCGCGATGCAAGGCGACGACTTTCACGATGCCGCCCTCCCCCGCGCCCCATGGATCGAGACCGGCAGGTTTTCCAGCGGGCCCAGCGCGAATCCGAGCAGTCGGCCGTGCCATGCATCGTCGCCGCGCACCATTTCGATCGCCGACAGGCTGGCATGGGCCGGCAGGAAGGCCGGAAAGCGCTCCATCCCCACGCCGTGGATATGCTGCAGGATGCAAGAAATCGGGCCCGAATGGGCCACCACCATCAGGGCGTCGACCGGCCGCGCCAATTGTTCATCGAGCCAGGCCAGCACGCGCTCGTTCAGCGCGAGATGCGACTCGCCGCCCGGATAGCGATTGCCCGGATCGGCATAAAAGTCCGGCCATTGCGCAACAAAGCGGGCAAGCTGCCAGTCGGCCACCTCGCCGGCGTCGGTCTCGCCCAGCCGGGAGTCGACCTCCCACTCCACGCCGGGCACGAGCCCGCGCGCGGTCTGCTGGGCGCGGCGCCATTGGCTCGTCACGTAGCGATCGGCGACAATGCCGGCACGCGAGAACCACGCCGCCATCCGCTCGACTTGCGCGAGGCCGATGGCATCGAGCTCGTCGGCAGTGGTGCCGGTCACCAGCCCGGCATCGTTGGCCACGGAACGGCCATGGCGGACCAGATAGAGCATCATCTGGCAATGCTCCGCAGGATGTCGATCAGAGGATTGATCGCACCGGGAAGGCAGAAGCGGCGCATGTCATCGACCAGCGACGTGGTATCGGCGGGAAGCGCCAGTACCTGATCGACAGCAGCGGCGATGGCGTCGTCGCTGGCGGGATCGGCATAGACCGCATGATCGCCGAAGTGCTCGCGCGACCAGGGAGAATCGCTCAACAGCAGACGGCAGCCGGACAAGCCTGCCTCGATGGCGGACAACCCCGGCGGCTCATGCGAAACCTCGATATAGAACAGGGCTTCCTGCAGCGCGCTGCGGACGATTTCGGATTTCTGCGGCAGCCCCTTGATGAACAGCACGTTGTCGCCGCCGGCCTCTCTGCATTGGCGAAAGTACGCTTCCTCGCGGCTACGCCCGACCAGCACCAACGGGATGCCCTTTTCGCGCAGCACGCGAATCGCCGCCAGCTGGTTCTTGTTCGGCTCGATCACGCCGAACCAGATCGCGTAGCGATCCAGACCATACAGGCTGCGGAACAGGCCCTGTGGTGCCCGCTTGATGTAGGCGGCGTCGGCGCCGACCGTGACGCGGTGCTCCTTCTCGGCAGGCAGCCGGAAGCGCTCGCGGAAGTGCGCAAGCTCTGCGTCCGACTTGAAGATCACCGCATCGGCGAGATCGACATGCCGATTGACCAGATCGACCGGCGCGTTGCCGATGTCCCGAACCCACAGGTTGGGCCACAGTGCCACCGGCTTGCCGGTCGCCTTCAATTCCTGCAGCAACTCGATACCGCCTCCGTGCACCGAAAAATGCAGCACGACATCGTAGTTGTCCATGTCCCTGGAATAAGGGCCATAGATGTCGACGATCAGACCGCGCTGCTTCAGGCTGTCGGCCACCGAGAAGATTTCGTACTCGCCGCCGCCACGCACCAGAAACGCCTGGTGGTAGGTGGTGATCAATACACGAGGATCGGACAAGATGATATCCAGCTAGAAGTTGTTGGCCTGGCGCGGCACCGACAGCACCGCGGCGAGGGCCTTGTCGTCGGCCTGCGCCAGCACCGCCGCCGCGCGCCGCTTGCCCGCTTCGATCATGGCGGTACGGCGCCCCGGATCGCGATGCATCTGCAGGATCGCCGTGGGCGCGTCGTCCAGGCGGTCGAACGAGACCGTGGCATCGGCGCCGACCTCGCTCGCCGCCGTGCCGGAGCGCACGAAGGTCGGCACGCCCAGGTGCATGGCCTCGAGCACGGGCACGCAGAACCCTTCGTGCTGGCTGACGGACAGCAAGGCGCCGGCGCGGTCGAAGCGCGCGAACAGGCTTTCGTCGTCGATCATGCCGGTGATGTCGACGTGCTCGGCCACGCCGCATTGCGCCGCGCGCTCGCGCAGGAAAGCGAGATAGACGCCGTTGGGCGCGCTGCCGACGATTTCGAGCTTCGCGTCGACACCGGCTTCTCGAACCAGAGCGAGGATCTCGATGGCATCCTCGACCCGCTTGTGCGGAACGACCCGTCCCACCACGAGCAGCGTCAATGGGCCGGTGGGGTCGGCCTGTCCGGCGGGGATACGCCGGAACAGCGGCATATCCGGCCATACCGGCGGAATTACCAGAATCTCGTCGGTCCGCAGATGCGGTGACAGCGATGCCGCGGTCAGCCGGGAATTGGCCATTACCAGATCGAACTGGCGCAGCAGCGGATACTGCTCCAGCGAGCGTGCGCACAGATCCGCGGTGACGGGCTCGAATTCGCGCAGCAGCTCCGGCTCGGTCACGCCATGGAAATAGCACAGCTTGCGATTTCCCAGCGCGAGCAGCCGCTCGAGCATCGGATCGTAGATCGAATAGCTGACCAGCAGCGTATCCTGCGGCTGGATTTGCTCGAACAGCGTATCCAGCGGTTCCACGTCGCCCGTGAAGTGTTTCGCGCAGGCGCGCGCCGGTATGCCCAGCCGCTCGGCGGCGCGGGCGATACCGAGGCAGTGGTTGCCCACGGCGTCCCCGACGTGGATGTCCGGTGCAGCGATGAATAGCGTCATGCGCCCTCCTTGCCCGCTGCGTTCAATTGCTGCAGCCGTTCGAGATAGTTGCGCCCCACCGCTTCCGGCGAATAGTGGGCCAGCACGAAGTGCTTGCCTGCCAGCGCACGCTGCCGGCGCTCGCCCTCGTCCTCGACGCAGCGCCGCATCTGCGACGCCGCCGATTCGACGTCGGCATCCCACCAATGCTGCCCCTCCGCGAATGCATACTCGCCGGCGCCAACTGCAATGGCTTCGCCGCCGACCATGAACGCGGTGGTGTCGTTGGTGAAGTCCGTATTGCCCGAGAACGCCGATGCGATCACCGGCTTCTCCAGCAGCATCGCCTCTGCGATATTGCGGCCAAAGCCTTCGGCACGATGCAGCGACACGAAGCAGTCGCAGACCGATTGCAGCCCGATCACCGCCTCGCGCGCAATGGCCTCGGAGATGATCGAGACACGCGGATCGTCGCGGCACAGCGCCAGCACATCGGCCCATTGGCCCGGCGCATTCCCCATGTTCATCGTCTTGAACAGCAGGTGAACACCGGGCGTACCCGGGGGGAACGCCCGCTGGAACGCCTTGATGACCGCCAGCGGATTTTTGCGATGGACGCTGGAATTACCGTCCAGGATATTGAGGAAGACGAACGCGTCTTCCGGCAGGCCGAAGTCCGTCCTGGTGTAGGCGCGGCTCAACGGCGGCAGCGCGACCGCCATCGGCATCACCAGCACAGGCTTGTCGGTGGCGCCGCGCATTGCCTCGGCAGTAAAGCGCGTGCTCGACCAGATTTCGTCGACGAGTTCGAGCGCCAGCTCCATGCCGCGAGGGTAGGCAGGCAACTCCCACTGCCAGCAGCCAATGTTGTAGCGGTCGCCGAACATTTTCTCGCCGGTGGCGCCCAGCAGCCGGATCGTCTCGTAATGAGGCAGAAACACGAGATTGGTGTTGTACAGCGGCGCGTCGACCTCATAGGCACGCAGCGACAGATCCTGCTGGCGCGCCCCGATCGCGAGCGGGATAGCAGGGACGCACAGGTCCATGTCGACATGGCGCAGCGCGAGCGATGCCATCCTGACGTCCTCGCCGATGCCCAGCTCGCCGCGCCCGAAGCCCACGATATTGACGCCGCCGCGCAGGAACTTGCCGGTTGCCGCGGCCTGCTGCGCAGGCCGAATTTCATGCGTCTGCGACTCTTCATCCTCGATATGCAGGCGCAGTTCGTACTTGCCGAAGTTGAACAGCCACAAGTTCAGCGCCAGACGGCCTTCGGCCGTGCCCATGTCGAACGCATCACGCAGATCGGACCGTTGGGCATAGGCGGCCGCGGCCAGCGGATGCACCACGTCGCGTTCGTTGCCGGGCTGCGTCGGGTCGGAGATGCCCAGTGTTGCGTCGGTGGGCAGCAGCGCGCGGGGAACCGCGCCGCGCAGCAACAGCTCGCTCCACCATGCCACCAGTTCACCGCGGCCCTCTGCCTTCGACAAGATCTTGTCGGTGTCAGGCCCGCCGGCCAGAGCTGTGTACAGGGCTCGCATCGCCCGCGTAATGGGAACCTGCTGGTCCTGCGTCACCGCGGTGTCGGGCTGCTGCAACTGGTCGCGGGAGATCAACTGGGCAAGGAACGCATTGCCCGGCACCTCGCGAATCCACCACGAGACAAAAGCCGCGCGCCCTTCCCTGCTCGCCAGATCGGCGAATTCGCGCAGGTCGTCCCGGGCGGCGTGCAGGGCCTGCATGCCGCGCGTAATCGGCAGCGGTGCATCCTGTGCGATATCGCGAGCCAGCTCGTGATAGAAGGCGATCGGCAGGAAGCCGTCGAACGCCGGCGTTCCGGCGCCCTCGCGGATCCACCACTGGACCAGCTTGCCCCTGCCTTCAGGCGTGGCCAGATCGATCTGGTCGCGCAGATCCGTGCGCGCCTTGCAGACGGCATGCAGACCCTTGGTGATGGGCAGCAATGCGTCCTGCACGATCGCCGGGTCAACCGCCGCATACTCTTCAGGCCGCACGATGCAGACGGGCTGGGATTCGTGGCGGCCGTCCAGCACCCACCACGACGCCAGCCGCTCACGCCCCTCGCGCGTGGCGGTATCCATGCCCCGCAAATCCTGCCGCGCCACCCTGAGCGCCAGCAAACCGCGTGTCAGCGGAATGGCGGCATCCTGGTCGACCTGCGTGGACACTTCCGCGTATAGGGCCGCCGGCATGCATGTCCGCAGCGAAGGATCGTGAATGCCTTCGAGCATCCACCAGGAAAGCAGCGTACGCCGCCCGGCCTCGGTCGACAGGTCGGCCTGCTCGCGCAAATCGTCGCGAGCCTCGCATATCGCGTGCAAGCCGCAGGTGATGGGCAATGGCTGGTCCTGCACCACGGTTTCATCGACGCGCGCGTACATGTCGTCGCGCATGAAGCCGACGTAGCGCGCATCGCGCAGGCCTTCCAGCAGCCACCATGACACCAGGCCGTGCCTGCCGCCGCGGGTGGCCAGATCGAACGAAGCACGCAGATCGTCACGGGCGAGATAGATGGCATGCAGGCCGCGCGTCAGCGGCAGCCAGCAGTCCTGCGGCAGCGTGGAATCGGGGCGCGCCAGCCAGTCGCGCTGCTCGCCATCGATCGCGACGCCCTGGTTCAGATGGATGGCGGCGCAGTGCAGCGGATCGTCGAGATCGAACTGGGATCGCAGCACACGGTTGCCGAGCCACAACGCCTCGAGCACCGGAGTGCGACCGAACGGCGTCTCGCTCTTCTGCCGGCGCTGGAACAGCGTCGACAGGCTCCGATGATGCCGATGGTCGGAAAGATCGAGGCCACGGTCGACGATGGGATTGTCGAACAGATATCGGTTGCGTTCCTGCACCTGCTGGATTTCATCCGGGATGCTGCCAACATCCTGCTCGAGCCCGCGAGAATGCAGCCACGTGTAGTCGACAATGCGAGCGCCGGTTTCGCGCAGCCGCATCGACAGTGCATGTTCGTCGAGAATCGAGATTGCCTTCGCCTGGAAGCGCTGCAGGTTCTGCGGCGATAGCTCGAACACCGAATGCCACTTGCCGTGCGGCAGGCCGTCTCCGGTCAGCCATTCCAGCAGATAGGACTGGTAGTTTGCCGACAACGGCGCGTCTTCGCGGAAGGGGCGGTCGGACGAAGGCGCGAACAGCGCCTCCGGGCCAAACCGGCCGACGAAGCTGCCGAGCTTGCGGATCCGCTCGGGGACCGCGATCAGGAACTTGGAACAACCCCACGTCTGGAAACTGCGCCCGAACTGCCGCACCGCGTCGGGATAGGCATCGATATGCGCGAGCACGACATCGTCGTGGCTTGCCGCATAGTCGAACATCTGCCGATTGATGTACGGATAGAAGCCGTTGTACTCGTTCTCGAAGGCGGACGTCACGATATGGACGAGGTCGTAACCATCCAGCAAGGCGGGAAAGCGCGCCAGCGCGGTGTCCCAGCCGCTGAATTCGCGGCGCGAGTTGTCGCCGCCGATCATGACGATGTTCGGACCAAGGTTCACCGTCAGGTCCGTGGGCAGCGCCGTGTCGATTAGGACGGCATCATAGTCGAGCCCTTCGATGCGCTGGTAAAGCTGGCACAGCCGCTTGAATGCGCCCTGGTAGTCGGCATCGCCGTAGCGGACGAACAAGGTAAGCAGCTTCATTCTTCCATCTCCACTTCGAAGATGACCTTGTTCTGCGCCGCGTTGGCCCATCCCGCGCGCTCCACGTCGAATTGGTCGATCCGATAGAAGAACTCCAGCCGCTGCAGGCAGCGCCCGGCATCCGCGTCGCGCAGCGATGCGTCCACCAGCGACAGCACTTCGCGCGCAGCCGCCTCCCAACCGAAGACCTGGGCGGGCCGTTGCGTTTGGGTCTGGCAATTCCGCCAGTGTTCCTTGCGCTCCAGCACCTCGCTGACCGCCTGCAGCAATTCGGTCCGCCGCGAGAACGGCACGATGCCGTCGACCGGACTGACGCGCGAGCGGATCTCGTCGATCAGCTGGCTTTGCCGCGCGATCACCGGCTTGCCGAACGACAGCGCCTTCAGCACGGGAAGACCGAACCCTTCATAGAACGACGGGAACACCAGGCAGGCGCATTCGCGGAACAGCGTATCGACCGCTTCGTTGGACAACATGCCAGAAGGCAGCTGCTCGACGTTGGGGTACTGCTCGCCCACTTCGCCGAGAACGCGGATCCGCGCCTCCGGAAAGCCAGCGGCGAGCACGCGCACCGCTTCGTGCAGGCCCTTGTGGTAGTACTGGTTGCCGACCACCAGCACATAGGGCTCGCCTTCCGGTCCGTCTCCCACCGTTGGCGGTGCGTAGTATTCAGCGGGATCCAGCGAGCAGTACGAGATGGCGCTCGGCACTTCGCGCGACGCCGGAAAGCGCTCGTGGAACGCATTGCGGGTATAGCCGCTGTTGAAGACGAAGCCATCGGCATAGCTGGCGGCCGCGCGCCATACGCCATCGATATGCGGCATGCGGATGTAATGGCAGTCCCAGGCGATGGCGTCCATGATCAGATACAGATTCACGGTCGAGCGACGCGCCTGGTCGCGCAGTTCGCTGAAGCTCCACGGTTGCGACAGACGGATCGCCGCATCGAACATGGCATCGTCGGGCATCGTGTGGATCAGGGCGTCCGGCATGGTGCGGTCGAGCCCATGGAACTGCGCGGCCTCCGGAAGCACCCAGAAACGCGGAGTCACCGACAAGCTGTCGGCGAGCCTGACGATCGGGTCAAGCAGCGAAAGGATGTGTTGCGCGGTGCCGTTGTAGCCGGGAGCGAGATTGCGGATGTCGAACAGGACCGTACGCATTGCCTTCGGCTTGAGCCGTTGCCACAGCAGCGCCTCCCAGCGCTGCTCCGGAAACTCCGCACGGCGCGAAATGGCGCGCGCATAGTCGGCCGCCCGTTCGATCGACGGCGGCTGCGCCGCGCCCGGATAGGGCCCCGACTCGGCGGCAAAGAACAACGCGCGATTGCAGACCACGGCGCTGTAGCCGCGGCGGTTGGCACGGATGAACAGCCGCCCCAGCGCATCGCCCAGCCCCTGGTCCTTGCCGTCGAGCCGGCCGAAGTGGTACAGCATGTCGCCCCGCACGAGCACGGGCGCGCCCGTGACGATGCCCCCGCCCCAGCGCGACGGCAACGATTGCAGAAACGGCGCGAGCGGTTCGCGGCCGGTCAGCGCCTCGTCTCCGCCCTGGCGCGGAACCGGCGCCGAACCGCCGATATTGGTGCGCGGCACGGCAAACCCATACAGCGGATCCGCGGACAGCGCCTCCAGCAGCTGCGCGACCGCCTCCCCGTCGAACTCGTACTCTGGCGCGGTGAACAGCACCGGCGTGCCGGCTTCCGCCAGCGGATGCACGACGCGGTTCAACCGTGCGATGTAATCGCCGGCGTCCCGCACCGGGATCGTATCGATCATCGGGTCGTCCGAGATCGGCGCCGCGCCGGCGGGCACGAAGACATGGACGCGCCCGACGAGCTGCCGCAGCGACGCAGCGGCCAGCGCGCTCAGGCAGGCGATAGCCTGCTTCCCGGGCTGGGCAGCCTCGGGCAAGGTAATGACGATGGCGATCTTGCTGGTCAAGCGGGCACCTGTTCGATGTCGTGGTTGCGGCATGCGTCGATCCGGCCGGTCAGCGCCGAATAAACGCTTTCGGAACCGAAATGTTGTTCGATGAAGGCGTGAGCGGACTGCTGCAGCGCGATGCGCTCGGGCTCCCGCGCCAGCAGGGCCACGATCTCGCGCGCAAACGCCACCGCGTCGTGGACGATCACCGCCGGCACGTCGCCGAGCTCACGAAGTCCGTCCGCCGCGGAAGGCCAGGCGACATGCGCCTTGCCCCACGCCAGCGCCTCGATGGTCTTGATCTTCAGGCCGGTACCGACGCGGCAGGGATTCACCACGACCGCAGCCTGCTCATATTCCGCCTCGAGACTCTCGACAAATCCAAGCAGCGATACGGTCGGATCGTCGCAATGCACGAACTGGCACACCTTGCCGATCACCCGCAGGCGCGCGCCGGGACGCGCGGCACGCACCAGCGGCCACGTATAGTCAAGGAAGTCCTGCGTTCCCTTGACGTTGAATTCGTTGCTCGATGCAACGATCAGCACCTGGTCCGCCACCACCGCGGCGGAATCGCCATGATGGATGTCCAGATCGAACGACGTCAGCAGCGCCTCGACTTCCGGCACCAGTTGCCGGAGCTCGTCCTGCTCGGCCTTCTGGATCGCCAGCACGATGTCGGCGCGGCGGAGCAAGGCGCTTTCCTGCGCCTCGGTCAGGCTCAGGGTGTAGTTCTTGATCCCGTACTGTTCCACCGTCTTTTGCTTGCGGCAAAACAGATCATGGGCGTCGATGATCTTCAGCGCATCCCCGCATTCCGGCAGTTCGAGAATACGGCTCATGAACACGTATTGGGCGATCACCACGTCCGGACGGACCGCGGCCACGATGGGCGCCACTTCGGCGGCAAACCAGTCGGGGCAGAAGCCGTCCTGGATGCGGGACAGCTCGGCGTCTGCAAAATCGGTATCGACCTGCACCGGCTTGGCCATGGTGCCTCCGGGCCGCGGCAGCACGATCCGATTGTCGAACACATGCAACGCGTCGACGACCTCGCGCAGGCCAACGATGCATTGATTGGTGACCTCGGTGTCGCCCAGCGGCTTCAGCACGAGCGTCACCGCATATCCCTTGTGCCGGAACCACGACAGCATCTTGTAGATGCGGATCTCGTTACCCGCCGCGGGCGGGTACGGCATCACATGGGTGACCATCAGCACGCGCGGCCTGGCGCTGCTCTGCGGGATGGAAGCGAAACTGGGTTTCATCATCGTTCTAATGGCGTATGGCCGTTCTGTGTTTCTGCGGCGTATCTGCGGCGCGTCTGCGACGTATCTGCTGCGTCGGTCGTCATGAGGCTAGATCAGCTGCCGGTAGACATCGCGCAGCGCCGCCGTCGTGGACGACCAGGTAAACCCCTCCGGCCGGAACGAGGACGCCGCGGCGTCCGCCTGTTCCCGCGCGCCCGCGCGCCCGCCGTTCGACAGCATCGCGCTGATGGCGTCGGCGATTGCGTCCACCGAGGCCGGGTCCACGTACACGGCACGGTCACCAAAATACTCCTGGCACGAACCCTCCCGCGTCAGCAACAGCGGCGCACCCTGCGCCGCCGCCTCCAGCGCCGCAAGGCCGGGCGTCTCCAACGTACTGGGCAACGCGAACAGTTCGCATGCGGTGTACGCGGACAGCAGCGTTTCGTCGTGCGGCATCGGTCCCAGGTAACTGACCTGCGCGCCGCCCTCCTCCAGCACCTGGCGCGCATATCCCGGATCGCGCTGATGACCGATCAGGACCAGTCTGCACTGCGGCAGCCGCTTCATCGCGCGCACCAGCGCCAGTTGGTTCTTGCGCGGCTCGATATTGCCGACGTTCAACACGAATGGACCGTCGATACCGAAGCGTTGCCGAAACCCTTCCGGGCCGACCTTCTGCAGGAAGAACTCGTCGATGCCGTTGTAGACGGTGGCGAACTTCGAGCGCGGCAGGTCCAGCACGCTGGCCAGCATGTCGCTCTCGATATCCGAGTTGGTGACGGCCCGGTCCGCAAGCGCAAGCTGGGCACGAATCTCGTCCACCGGGTACAGGTGCCGGGTCCCTTCGGTGATCCACAGGCTGGTCGACACGACCAGCGGCAACCCCAACTGCTTGACGAAATGGCAGAAGTGCACCGAGCCGCCAATGCACGAGAAGAAGTGCACCACATCGTGCTCGAGAAAACGCGGCGCCCATTGGTCGAACAGCGAAACGTCGACGCCATGCGCGGGCAGATGCTTGCGATAGGCCAGCAGCTGGATCTCCCCGCCGCCCGGCGTATGGAACGCCATCGGATACGTGGCGAACATCACCTTCATGGTCTGGCCTCCAACGTACGGACGCGTCCGAGCATGCGCGCGGTGCGGGCCCGCCAAGTGTTGTCGCCGACGAAGCGCCGGGCCTCCTCCTCGCTCAACCGTCCGCGCCGCAGCTGACGCTCGATCGCCGCCTCGAACGCGTCCGCATCGGCGCCGATTTCCAGGCCCGCCGGCCCGCTTTCGGCGAATGCCAGCGGGGTCGACACTACCGGCAAGCCGGCCCCCAGGTATTCGAAGAACTTCATTGGAAACATCGATCTGGTGTAATCGTTGATCAGTGTCGGCAGCAGGCCGACCTGCATGCCGCGCAGGTAGTCGGGCAATTGCGCATAGCTGCGGTAGCCGAGCAGATGCACGTTCGGCAAGGCCGCCAGTGCATCCACCAGCTGGCTCTGTTGCCCCTCGCGCTGCTCGCCGATCAGCACCCAGTGCCAATCCGGACGCCGACGCGCGACCTCCAGCAGCAGCGCGAAGTCGACCTTGAAGTCGGACAGCACGCCGTGATAAACGAGACGCGGCGTCGGAATGGCAGCGAGATCGTCGGGCACCGGTCCGGCGGCCAGCGCCTTGCCGAAGTGGCGATCGTCCGCGACATTGGGCAGAAAATACGTGTTCGGATTGAACGGGCGGCAACGCTCCTCGAGCGCGCGCGCGGTGACGAAGACCAGGTCGCATGCCTGTAGCAAGCTGCGCTCGGCGGCATCGAACGCCGCCACGTCGACACCCGGCACCGCCGACAGATCGTCGACACAGTGATAGACCAGTGGACCGCGCGGCATGTCGGCGATCGCGTTCTGCATGTATGGGTGGTAGGTCCACACCAGCGGCTGCGCGAAACGCCTGGCCCGCAGGAATCGCCCCAGGGCATGTCGCAGCAGGGCCTGATTGATCCAGCGAACGACAGGCCAATGATGCTTCGCCGGCACGATCAGCGGCGACAGCACCCAGATATTGTCGCGGCGCCGTGGTGGACCGATCACCACGGACTGCACGCCACGCCAGAGCCGTCGCCACAGGCGCTTCCAGTCTCGTCCGCTCGCCATGCGGGGCCTGCGCAGGCCCACGCTCTCGATATACAAGACCCGCCAGCCGAGTCCGGCCAGCTCGCAGGTCATATGCTGCTTGTTGGTCCAGTAAGGCTCGTCCCAATCGGCGGTCGAGAACAACACGCAATCGCCCGCTTCCGCGCCGGTTATCGCCGGCGCGGATTGACGGGCGCTCGCCGTTTCGGACCTGTCGATCGCCTCAGCCACCGAAGTCCTCCATCGGCCGATCAAGCAGGCTCGCGACCACACGCGCCGACGCGCGACCGTCGCCATACGGATTGGCGCGATCGCGCAACGCGACGACACGCTGCGGGGCATCGAGCCAGTCCGCAACCGCCGCGCAAATCGACCGCGGATCCTGGCCCGCCAGCGTCGCAAAGCCGGCATCGACGCCTTCACGCCGCTCGGTATGGCTGCGCATCACGACCACCGGCACGCCGAAGGTCGGCGCCTCTTCCTGGATGCCGCCCGAATCGCTGACGACCAGGTCGCTGCGGCTGATCAGATAGAGACTGGTCGGATAGTCGACCGGCTCCACCAGCGACAGATTCGGAACGCCGCCCAGTTCACGCAACACCGGCTCGCGCACCGCCGGATTCAGGTGCACGGGGAAGATCCAGCGATGGTGGGGATAGCGGCCGCACAGTTCGCGCAGTGCGGTGCAGATACCGAGCATCACGTCGCCGAAGTTTTCGCGCCGATGGCACGTGACCAGGACCTGCGGACCGCCATGGCGCAGTTCGGGGGGCAGCTCCGGTGCATGGCCCGCCCAGCCGGCGCGCACCATTTCGATGGCGTCCACGACGGTGTTGCCGGTCGTGACGATCGTATCGGCGCGGACGCCCTCGTTCAGCAGGTTGGCGCGGGCCGATCGGGTCGGCGCAAAGTTGCGCGCGGCGATGCGGCCCAGCAGGCTGCGGTTGGCTTCCTCGGGAAAGGGACTGGCCAGATCGCCAGTGCGCAGGCCGGCCTCGACGTGCCCGACGCGTACGCCGCGATGGAACGCCGCGAGGCCCGCGCAAAAGGCCGTGGTGGTATCGCCCTGCACCAGCACCCAGTCGGGCCGTTGAGCGGCGATTGCCTCGTCCAGCTCCGCCAGCAGGCGCGATGCCAGACCGTTCAGCGATTGGCCTGGTCGCATGCAATCGAGGCCGATATCCGGCGACAGCGCGAAATACGACATCGCCTGTTCGAGCATTTCGCGGTGCTGACCGCTGCTGCAGACCGTGACGTCGACCGCTTCGCGCAGGGCCGCGACGACAGGCGCGAGCTTGATCACCTCGGGACGGGTGCCCATCACGACCATGACTTTCATCGCGCTGCCTCCCATCCGGTCGCGCACATCCGGCGGCCGTGATACTCGACCGCGAGTTGCAGTCCGTTCGATGCGCCGACCGGCACGGCGACACGATAGGCGCCCTCTTGCTCGCGCACCGACGCCCGCGCGCGATATTGCAGAAAATCCATTGCCGCCTCCTCGTGCAGGAAGAGCGGCGACTGTGCCCGCGTGCGGATATGTGCGATCAATTGTCGATGGGCGTCGATGCGGGCCGCTTCATCGGCCCAGCCATAGGCATAGCGGGCGGAAAAGGGATGATCGAGATAGCCAAACAGCGTGCCGGTTGCATGCGCACGGTCGAAGGCTTCACGATAAACGGCCAGCGGATCCCCTTCCGCCAGCAAGCAGTCCCCGTGCAGCATGCATTGCTGGCTGTGGCCGACAAAGCCCGCCGGCAGATCGGGCAGCTCGCCGCCGCGCGCAAGAACGAATTCGGGGTCGTTGCGGATGATGCCGCCGATGCAGCCGGCATAGCCGAGATCGGCCAATGCCTGCAGGGCGTAGTGCGGAGTCTGGTGAAACGGCGAGACCGCATAGCGGACCTCGCGGCCGGTCACCGCGTGCAGACGGTGCGCCGAGGCCCAGCCTTCGTGCAGCGCCGCTTCGTAACTGCCGCCCCATTGCGGGGCGTGCGTCGCGGTATGCGACAGCACGGCACCGCCCTGGGCGACCAGTTCGCGCAGCAGCCCGTGCTGGCGCTCGTCCTCCAGCGTGCTGGTGTGAACCGCCAGGGAAAACGGCACGCCGGCCTCGCGGTAAGCGTCCCACAAAGGGCGTGCAGACTCGACGTCTTCGTCGCAATCCAGCCGCGACGTAATGGCGGCGTCATGGCCCCATGGCACTTCGGACAGCACGGGATGGCAGGGAAGCGTCTCCGCCCCGTGCGCCGACAGGAACTGCTCGACGATGCGCCATTCCCAGGAATCGCATGGGCCGGCGGCACGGTTGAACCACAGCACGCTGGCTTCGTCGCGCCGTGCCAGCGCGGCATAGCTGCCCTGGCGCTGGCCATCGACGTCGATCGCGGCCAGTTCGTCGGCGCCGGTATCCATGCCGACCGCGATGCTCCAGCATGAACCGTCCGCGCGGATCGCACCGTAGCCGAGGTTGTTCCACTCGTCGGCAAAATCGAAGCGCTCGAACGGTCGGTGCCATGCCGGCAAACCCAGCGCCGCGGCAGCGCCGTTATAGCGCACCGCGGCACGGCTCGCCGCCATGCCATAACGCGGTGCCGCCACGCTGCGGCTGGCCGGCTCGAGCTCGTCCGGCAGCGCGGACGGTTGCCAGCCCAGATGGCGTGCCAGCACGTCGGAGATACGGCCAAACACGATCAGCTTGCGCCTTCCCCGAGAGAGCCATGCGATCAGGTCATCCGTCCAGGCATCCGGCATATCGACCGCTACCAGCGTCGAGACCGACGCCAGCGCGCCCCGCGACAACGCCGCCGCTTGCGACGCGCTGACCGAACGGCGCACGGCCGCGAGCACCAGTTGCCCGGCAGCCCGCGCGGAATAGGGAAAGGCGACGCCGATCATCCAGTCACCACATGCCGGAACTTGGCACGGGATCCAACCCGCACGAAGTCGTCATGGCCGACAAACGCCACGGTGAAGGCATCGCCCCAGAACGCCTTGAGCTTGGCCATGGTGTCGTCCGCACTGGCCCACGGTTCGAGCACGATACGGAGCGTCGGCGGCGAAGTACGCAGATCGATCTGGAATTCCTGGATCCCGCCGACCCGGTGGTCCAGCATGTCCTGGATATGGTGGGTCGGATGATCGACGCCATTGATCGGCACGACGTCGTGGATGCGGCCGACCACATCGGTCAGATAGAAGCCGGTCGGACGTTCCTCGACCCGAGCCAGGTCGCCGGTGGCATAGCGCACCAGCGGCATCAGCCGGTTGCGGAAACCGGTGAACACCAGTTCGTGCGCACCGTCCGCATTGTTCTCGACCGTGCGCGACTCCGGCCATCCCTCCGACTCCAATACCTGGAAGCCGCCCTGTTCGCCGTCGAGCTCGTAGGCCATCACGCCAAGTTCGGCCAGACCGTAGCGGTCGACCACCCGGCACTGCAAGGCGGCCGCAATGGTCTTCCTGGCGTGAGGCTCGAGCAGTTCACCACTGGACTCGAACACTTCGAAGGTCTTTCCGCCGCCGTACCGACGTTGCACATAGCAGGCCAACGCGTAGATGGTCGATGGATGCGCATGGACCAGATACGGCCGGCGGCGCTGCAGGGTACGCCAGATCTCTTCCAGGCCGACATCGTCGATGCGGTCGAAGAAGATATTGCTTCGGTTATTGACGAAGCATTTGAAGTCTTCACGGGACGGCCACTGCGGGACCGCCATATCGGGAAAGCGACAGGCGAAATGCAGTTCCGATCGATGGCCCGACTTGCCGATGCGCTCGCGCGCATAGCGCGTGACGGCCGACGAATAATCGGCCGCTTCCTGATCGTAGTAGATGGTGCAGGACAGCCCGGTCGAGCCGCCCGTCTTGCACGCGTGGTGCCGCAGTTCGGCCAGCGGGCGCGAGAGCAGGCGTTCGCCTTGCTCGCGGATGATGTCCTTGGTCAGGTAAGGCAGGACCTCCAGTCGACGCGGATCCTCGGCCGCACGCTGTGGATCGAAGCCGACCTGGCGGAACAGGTCGCGATAGTACGGCACATGGATGCCGGCGAAGGCCAGGATGTCTCCAAGCCGCTTTTGCGCGATACGGCGCCGTTCGGCAATCGGCTTGGCGTAGTAGCGGCGGAGCTCCGCCACCTTCGGCGTGACGCTGCGGCGCTCCCGCCGTTCGGCGATCGGATAGCCGATATAGCCGCCGACCACGCCCTTCAGCGTGCGCAGCGGCTGGCGAGCAAAAACGAGTTCGCCATAACGAAGCAGGGGATGATCAGCTCGCATAGTAAATGTCATGTCGCTCATAGGGCTGACCGCACTGTGTTCGGGAAAGTCGCCGATGGTCGGGTTGGGCTTTCCATGGCGCCTGTCGGTACGCAGGCGTCCTTGTTATCGATATCCGCCGACGCGCCTCAGCCGACCGAGCTCGCCGCGAGGCCGGCAGCCTCCGTTGTCGCCGCCTCCTCCTTGGCCGGGGCTGCGGCGACCACTGGCTCGTCCGAGACGATCCGGCCGTGTTCCATCTTGATCTGCCGATTGCAGACTCGCGCCACCAGCTTCGGGTCATGCGACGCCAGCACCAGGATCGAAGCCTTGCCGACCAGCTCGTCCAGGCGCTTGGCAGCCTTCAGGCTGAAGTCGGCGTCGCCCACGCTGAGCCATTCGTCCATGATCAGGATGTCGGCCTCGACACTGGTCGAGATGGCGAAGGCCAGCCGCAGCATCATTCCGCTCGAGTACGTGCGAACGGGCAGGTTCAGGTAATCGCCAAGTTCGCTGAACTCGGCGATGTCGTCGATCTTGCTTCGAATGCGCGCAGGCCGCAGGCCGTCGAGAATGCCGCGCAGATAGATGTTCTCGAATCCGGTCGCGTCGGGGTCCAGCCCCATCGACACGTCGAGCAGCGAGGCGATCTTGCCACGCGTATGCAGTTCGCCGCTGACGGGCGCATAGACGCCCGACAGCGTGCGCAACAGCGTGGTCTTGCCGGAGCCGTTGTGGCCCACGAGTGCGACCCGCTCACCATCCGCGAAGCGAAAGCTGAGCCGATCGAGCGCAGTCACGATCGCGTGCTTGCCGGCATCCTGTCCGATCCGGCCACCTGTGGTCAGGTTCAGCACGGCCTTCTTCAGAGAACGGTGCGAGTTCTCGTAGATCGGAAAGGCGACGGAGATGTCTTTTGCAACGATGGATGAGGTCACGATGTTACAGCCAGTATGGAACGCGATTGCGGTATCGGCTCATCAGATACTGCGCAAACGCGAATCCCAGAATCAGCAGCCCGAACGACCAGGCCCACGATTCCCAAAGCATCGGCCTGCCGGTAATCGGCGCGCGGATCGTTTCAATGAGGTGATACAGCGGGTTCATGTGGGCAATCCAGGAACGATCCTTCAGGATCTCCGGCATCCACATCACCGGCGTGAAGAAGAAAATCACCTGAACCAGGTTCGTCACGATCGGCGGAATATCGCGGAAGCGGGCGCACAGCACGCCCAGTGAGACGCCGACCCAGATGCCGTGCAACAGCAGCATGGCGAGGCCAACCGGCACGAGCAGGAACTCCCATGTCGGCCAGTGACCGAAGCCCACCATCAGGATGATCACCACCGGCAGGCTGTGCAGCAGGATGACGAAATTCCGCCACGCGATGCGGCATACATGTACGGTCAGCGGGATGCGTATCTGCTTGATCAGATAGGCCGAGCCGATGAACGCGGTACAGCCCTCGTTGGCGACGGAGGCCAGGTATTGCCAGACCACCAGGCCGATCGCCAGATACGGCAGATAGTCCGAGATTTCCTGCTGCAGCAGCGTCGAGTACAGCGCGCCCAGCACGATCACCATGATCGCCGTGCTCAACGTGAACCAGAACGGCCCGATCACCGAGCGCCGATAGCGCTGGCGGATGTCATGCCAGCCCAGCGTGCCCCAGATACGGGACGCACGCATGCCCACCAGCATGTCGTCGCTATGGCTATGCCGGGTGATATCGTCGGTGTCGTAGCTGTGTTCAGCTGCTGCGGTTTCCGCCATGTCATGCACGTCCGTAAATGTCCTCGAAGCGGACGATATCGTCCTCGCCGAGATACTCGCCGCTCTGCACTTCGATCATGACCAGATCGACCACGCCCGGATTCTCGAGCCGGTGCTTGTGGCCCGCCGGGATATAGGTCGATTCGTTGATCGCGACGAAGAACTCCTTGTCGCCGTTGACGACCTTCGCCATGCCGCTGACGACGATCCAGTGTTCGCTGCGATGGTGATGCATCTGCAGGCTCAGGCTGGCGCCGGGCTTGACTTCGATACGCTTGATCTTGAAGCGCGGGCCCTCTTCCAGCACCGTATAGGTGCCCCAGGGCCGATGCACGGTCCGATGCAGGCGGTGCGCCTCATGGCCTTGCGCCTTGAGCTTGGCGAACACGTGCTTGACGTCCTGCGCCCGTTCCCGGTTGGCGATCAGCAGTGCATCGGGGGTGTCGATCACGATCAGGCCTTCCACGCCGACCGCGCCGATCAACCGGTCGCGGCTCACCAGATAGCAGTCGCTGACGTCATGCAACAGCGCCTCGCCTTCGACGCGGTTGCCCTTGTCGTCGGCCTTCGACAGTTCGCTCAGCGCGGCCCAGGAGCCGATGTCGCTCCAGCCGATGGAGCACGGCACCACCGCGGCCCGCGTGCATTTTTCCATCACGGCGTAGTCGATCGAGTCTTCCGGCACCGCGGCGAAGCTCTCCTGCTCCAGTTCGACCTGGGCCCAGCCCTTCGCCGTGGCGACGCGCGATCTGGCGAGGCTGGCCTCGGTAGCCTGCAGGATATCCGGCGCATGCTCCTTCAGCTCGCGCAGCATGGCGCCCGCGGTAAAGCAGAACATGCCGGAATTCCACAGGAACCGCTGCGATGCCAGATACTCGCGCGCCTTTTCCAGCGATGGCTTTTCGACGAAACGCAGTACCTTATTGCCATCGGCCTCGATATAGCCATAGCCGGTCTCGGGCGACTCCGGATGGATACCGAAGGTCACGATGCGGCCTTCGCGCGCCAGCGCCTCGGCCTGCTGAACGGCGTCGCGGAACGCGTCCTGATCGGCGATCAGATGATCGGCGGCGAGCACCAGCATCACGGCATCGTCGCCATGGGTCTGC
The DNA here is from genome assembly GCF_000307735.3 of Cupriavidus sp. HPC(L). Classification (NCBI taxonomy): domain Bacteria; kingdom Pseudomonadati; phylum Pseudomonadota; class Betaproteobacteria; order Burkholderiales; family Burkholderiaceae; genus Cupriavidus; species Cupriavidus sp. HPC(L). The sequence continues at coordinate 74,794 of NZ_AMPR02000433.1, forward strand.
GCGACGCGCAGCGACGCTGCCGCGACCGCGGCGGCGGTGTTCCGGCCGAGCGGCTCGAGGATGTACGAGGTAGCGCAATGTTGTTCATTGACGGCACGGAATTCGTCCTCCGTCTTGAAGAACAGCTCCCGGTTCGTGACCGTGAGGATTTCCGCCACGCCCGGCAGAGCTGCCGCGCGCAAGAATGCTTTCTGCAGCAGGCTCTGACCATCCGACAGACGGATGAACGGCTTCGGATGCAGTTCACGCGACACGGGCCACAGCCGGGAACCGGCGCCACCGCACAGGATGATGGGTACCAAACTCACATGTTCCTCACAATGCGCGTCAATCGTTGCGCTTGGTGTTGCGTTTCAAATGTCGACGTTGGATCTGGGCCGCAAGGCACACTCCCGTCGGAATCCGGCATCGGGTCAGCCGCGCCCCTGCCCCTGCAGCGATGGATCGTCCATCGAGAACAGGTCCGCTTCGGCGAGCGGCTTGCCGGCGGTGTCCTTCGCGGCCAGCATGGGGTTCCCGTCGGTCGGCCAGTCGATGCCCAGGGCCGGGTCGCTCCACAACAAGCTACGCTCGTATTCGGGATACCAATAATCGGTAGTCTTGTACAGGAACTCGGCATGGTCGGACGTCACGAGGAATCCATGCGCAAAGCCTGCGGGCACCCATAACTGGCGCTTGTTCTCCGCCGAGAGCGTGACGCCGACCGCCTTGCCGAAGGTGGGCGAACCCTTGCGGATATCCACCGCCACATCGAACACCTCGCCCGCTACCACGCGGACGAGCTTGCCCTGGGGATGCTGGATCTGATAGTGAAGACCGCGCAGCACGCCACGCGCCGAACGCGAATGGTTGTCCTGCACGAAGACCCGGTTCAAGCCCGTCGCCTCGGCGAACTGCCTGGCGTTGAAGCTTTCGAAGAAAAACCCGCGTTGATCGCCAAAGACCTTGGGCTCGAGGATCAACACCTCCGGGATTTCGGTGCGAATGACGTTCAGGCTCATTTGATGGCCTCCGACAGGATCTGCATCAGGTAGGCGCCATAGCCGTTCTTCGACAGAGGGCGCGCCAGTTCGGCAACCTGATCGGCGGAGATCCATTTATTGCGGAACGCAATTTCCTCGGGACACGCGACCATCAATCCCTGCCGGCTCTGCAGCGTCGCGATGAAGCTGGCAGCCTCCAGCAGCGAATCGTGCGTGCCGGTGTCCAGCCAGGCGTAGCCGCGGCCCATGATCTCGACCTCGAGTTGCGCCATCGCGAGGTAACGCTTGTTGACGTCGGTGATCTCGAGTTCGCCACGTGCGGACGGCTTGATCTCGGCCGCGATATCGCAGACCTGGTTGTCGTAGAAATAGAGTCCCGTCACCGCATAGTTCGAGCGCGGCTTCAGCGGCTTTTCCTCCAGCGACATCGCCCGGAAGTTCTCGTCGAACTCGACCACGCCGTAGCGTTCGGGATCGTGCACGTGATAGGCGAACACCGTCGCGCCGTCTTCCTTCGCGCACGCTCGCGTCAGCTGGCTGACCAGGTCATGGCCGTGGAAGATGTTGTCCCCCAGGATCAGGGTCGAAGGATCATTGCCGATGAAATCGCGGCCGATCAGGAACGCCTGGGCCAGCCCATCTGGCGATGGCTGGACCGCGTATTGCAGATTCAGTCCCCATTTGCTGCCATCGCCGAGCATTTCCGCGAAGCGCGGCGTATCTTCCGGCGTCGATATAACGAGGATGTCACGAATCCCCGCCAACATGAGCGTCGACAGGGGATAGTAGATCATCGGCTTGTCGTAGACAGGCAGCAGCTGCTTCGACACCGAGCGGGTGATGGGATAAAGGCGAGTGCCGGAGCCCCCGGCCAGGATGATGCCCTTGCGCATGGCGAACCACTCAGGAAAGGATCTGGTCCAGCAGGTGGGCGATGCCCTGCTGCCAGTCCGGAAGATGAATGCCGAACGTATCGCGCAACTTGCTGGTATCCAGGCGCGAATTCGCCGGCCTTGGCGCCGGCAGCGGATACTCGGTGGACGCGATCGCCGCCACCCGGTCGGACCCGACCTTCAGCGCAATGCCCTTGGTTTCCGCGTGGCGCAGCACCGCCGTCGCATAGCCATGCCAACTCGTTTCGCCCGCGGCGGCGAGGTGATAGACGCCTCCAGCGAAGCCCGCGCGATCGCCGTGCAACCAATGGCGCGCGACAATCTGGGCCGTCACGTCGGCGATCAGCGACGCAGTGGTCGGAGCGCCGAACTGGTCGGCAATGACACGCAGCGCGTCGCGCTCCGACGCGAGCCGCAGCATCGTCTTGGCGAAATTGGCACCGTGCGCGCCGGCCACCCAGCAGGTGCGCAGCACCAGTGCATCGGCACCGGCTGCCGCGATGGCCTGCTCGCCTGCGAGCTTGCTCTTGCCGTAGACCGATTGGGGGTCGACCGGATCGGTCTCGACATACGGGCTCGTCTTGCGGCCGTCGAACACGTAATCGGTCGAGTAATGGACCAGCAGGCCGCCGAGCTCCCGCACCTCCTCGGCGAGTACGCCGGGGGCCACGCCATTGATGGCGTGAGCCAGCTCAGGCTCGCTCTCGGCCTTGTCTACCGCGGTGTAGGCGGCGGGATTGACGACGATGTCCGGGCGGACGTCCCGCACGACGCGACGAAGCTGCTCCGGGTCGGCCAGATCGCAGGCATTGCGGTCCAGCGCGACGACGCGGCCTAGCGGTGCCAGGCTGCGGCGCAGCTCGAAACCAACCTGGCCATTGCTTCCAGTGACGAGAAGGGTCGGGACACGGGAGCTTTCACGCCGCATACTGCTTCGCCACCCAATTCCGATATTCCCCGGACATCACGTCCCGCACCCAGGCCTGATTGTCCAGATACCACTGGACCGTCTTGCGCAGCCCGGTCTCGAAGGTCTCCGCCGGCTTCCAGCCGAGCTCGCGCTCGAGCTTGCGGGCGTCGATCGCATAGCGCCGGTCGTGGCCAGGGCGGTCCTTGACGAAGGTGATCTGGTCCCGGTAGGAGCCCGAGGCCTTTGGCTTCAGTTCGTCCAGCAGGTCGCACAGCGTGTGGACCACGTCCAGGTTGGTCTTCTCGTTCCAGCCGCCGACGTTGTACGTTTCGCCGAGCCGGCCGCGCGCGAGCACCTCGCGGATCGCGGCGCAGTGGTCGCCCACATACAGCCAGTCGCGTACGTTCAGACCATCGCCGTATACAGGCAGCAGCTTGCCGCCAAGCGCGTTGGCGATCATCAGCGGGATCAGCTTTTCGGGGAAGTGATACGGCCCGTAGTTGTTCGAGCAGTTGGTCGTCAGGACCGGCAGCCCGTAGGTGTGGTGGTAGGCGCGGACCAGATGGTCGGAGCCTGCCTTCGAAGCCGAATACGGGCTGTTGGGCGCGTAGGCCGTCGTCTCCGAGAACGGCGGATCGCTCGGTCCGAGCGAGCCGAACACCTCGTCGGTCGACACGTGCAGGAAGCGGAAGGCGCCCTTGCGAGCGTCGTCGAGGCCGCTCCAGTAGGCGCGCACGGCTTCGAGCAGGGTGAAGGTGCCGACGATATTGGTCTGGATGAACTCGCCGGGGCCGTGGATCGAGCGGTCGACGTGGCTTTCGGCGGCGAAGTGCAGGACCGCGCGGGGCTGGTACTCGGCCAGCAGCCGGTCCAGCGCGGCGCGATCGCAGATGTCGGTGCGCGAGAAAATGTGACGCGGATTGCCCTCAAGCGAGGCAAGCGTCTTCAGGTTGCCGGCGTACGTGAGCTTGTCGACATTGACGACGCTGTCGGCGTCGGCATTGCCAAGCCAGTTCAAGACGAAATTGGCGCCAATGAAACCGGCGCCCCCTGTCACGAGGATGTGCGGCAAACCCCTTTCTCCCTAACTATCGATATGTTTCGAAAACGGGACAATAGCCCGGCGCCCGCCTTGATCCGTTTGGGGGACGGCAGGATCATCAGTGTTCTCAGAAGTGGCGGTATTCTATCCGAGCGCCCCCCCGGGATTACCCGGGCCAGTCATCTTTTTGTAGCCTGTTGTAACGGCTCACGCCCCCCCTCTTTACAATCGACAAAAAGCCGCCTCCGGCTCTCTTTTTTACCTCTATGCCCCATTCCTCGGTGCCAGCCCCTTACCCCTACGCCGTCGGCGACCTGCAAGGTTGCTGTCCCTCCCTGGAACAACTTGTCACCAAAATCCCCGACGATGCGCCACTTCGCTTCGTCGGGGATCTGGTAAACCGCGGGCCGGCGTCGCTGGATACCTTGCGGAGAGTCCGGGCAATGGGCAAGCGGGCCGAGTCGGTGCTGGGCAACCACGATATCCATCTATTAGCCGTCGCCGCCGGCGTACGCAATCCGGGTTCGTCTGACACGCTCGATGACATCCTGCAGGCGCCGGACCGGGAGGAACTGCTGCACTGGCTGCGCCACCGGCCGCTGGCCCTCCATGAGAACGGCTTCCTGCTGATCCACGCCGGCGTGCTGCCCCAATGGACCGTCGAGCAGACGCTCGAGCTTGCCGGCGAAGTCGAGCGGAAGCTACAGGGACCGGACTGGAAAGCATTTCTCGCGGATGTTTTTGGTAATGCAGCGAACCGCTGGCACGAGGGGCTGCGCGGCATCGAGCGGCATCGCGTCGTGATCAATGCGCTGACCCGGTTGCGCTTCTGTACCGTCGACGGGGTGATGGACTTCAAGACCAAGGAGGGATTGGGCAAGGCGCCCGATGGCTTCCTGCCCTGGTTCGACGTGCCGGAACGCCGCACCGGCGATACCACGATCGTCTGCGGCCACTGGTCCACGTTGGGGCTGGTGATGCGGCCCGACCTGATGGCGCTGGATACCGGCTGCGTCTGGGGCGGCCGGCTGACCGCAGCCCGCCTGGCGCCCGATCCGGCCGACCGCGAGGTCATCCAGGTCGATTGCCCGCAATATTGTGATCCTTTAGGCTGATTTTGTCATCCCCTCGACGGGATGTCGGTGTGCAGGCGCACCGACGATCAGACCGGATTGCCGGTGGCCGTGGTTTCCGCCGCGGCGGCGGACGGTCCGCCGGCGGGCACCGCCGTCTCGCCCTCTAGTTGCCGGCACAACGCGACCACGCCTTCGCGCGCATGCTCAGCCAGCGCACGGCGCCCGCCGTCGTTCGCCTGAAGCGGCTGGCCGAACGCGATCTGCGCGATGATTGGCGGCGAGTGCAGGATCGCGTCGAGCGTCTGCAACAGCGTCAAGTCGCCGATATAGGCCGGCGCGACGGTGCGCTCCCCGGTGGCGGCGTCGCAATAGCGCAGCGCCACCGGCAGCACCGGCAGGCCCGCAGAGATTGGCGCCTGCATCAGGTTGGCGTGGAACGGCAGCACGTCGGTGCCATCAGTGGTGGTGCCTTCCGGGAACACGCAGACGCGATCGCCCTGCAGCATGCAGTCGGTGATGTCGTGCAGCACGCGGTGCGCGTCGCGCTTGCGGCCGCGTTCGATGAACAGCGTGCCGGTCTGCTCGCACAGCCAGCCGATCAGCGGCCAGTCGCGGATCTCCGACTTGGCGACGAAGCGGGACGGCTCCCAGCTGTGCATCACGAAGATATCGAGCCAGGAGATATGGTTGGCGACGACCATGGCGCCGCGCCCGGTCTGCGGAACGGCACCGATCAGTTCGATGTCGACGCCGCAGATCCGCAGCAGCCGGCGCGACCAGCGGCGGATATGCCATTGGCGCGATGTCTTGCCGAGCCAAGGGAACAGGACCGCGCAGGTCAGCAGGCCGCGCAGCAGGTGCAGGCAGAGGGCGAGCTTGCGCAGGGCGATCATGGGATCGATGGAAACAGGCGTCGGAACCGTGGCGGCGGGTCAAGGGCTGCTGCCCTCTCCCCCGCCCCTCTCCCGCAACCGGGCGAGGGGAATGTCGGTCTGCCAGGGCCGACGCCGAGCCTCGGGATCAGCGGGCGGCCACCGCCTCGCCGTTGCGCGGCTGGCCGGCCAGCTCGTAGACCAGCTGGCCGCCGACCAGCGTGGCCGTGACCCGGCCGCGCATCTCGTAGCCGAGCCACGGCGAGTTCTTGCCCTGGCTCTTCAGCGAGCGGCGCTCGACCTTCCACACGGCATTCGGATCGAACAGGCAGACGTCGGCCGCGCCGCCGACCGCGAGCCGGCCGGCCGGCAGGCCGATCACGCGTGCCGGCTCGCTGGTGATGCGACCCAGCGCCTTGACCAGCGGCACCTTGTGTTCGTCGGCCCAGCGCAGCGTCAGCGGCAGCAGCAGTTCGAGGCCGGTCGCGCCCGGCGTGGCTTCGGCGAATGGCAGCAGCTTCTCGTCGTCGTCGACCGGCGTGTGGTCCGAGCACAGCGCGTCGATGGTGCCGTCGGCCAGCGCGGCGACGATGGCGTCGCGATCGCGCCCGCTGCGCAGCGGCGGCGAGAAGCGCATCTGCGAATTGAAGTAGCCGATGTCCATGTCGGTCAGCGCGACGTGGTGGATGTTGACGTCGCAGGTGACCGGCAGCCCCTCGCGCTTGGCCTGCCGCACCAGTTCCAGGCCCGCCGCCGACGACAGCCGGCACAGGTGGACGCGCGCGCCGGTGGAGCGCATCAGCTCGAAGATCGTATGCAGCCGCACGGTCTCCGCGATCACCGAGACGCCCGACAGCCCGAGCCGCGACGCGACCGCGCCGCTGGCCGCGACGCCGCCGCCCAGGTACGGGTCTTCGGGCCGCAGCCAGACCGTGAAGCCGAAGGTCTGCGCGTACTGCAACGCGCGCAGCAGCACCTGGGTGTTGAGGATCGGCGCCTCGGCCTGCGAGAAGCCGACGCAGCCGGCTTCGGTCAGCTGCGACATCTCGGTCAGCACCTCGCCCTTCAGCCCCAGCGTCAGCGCACCGAGCGGGTACACATGGGTCTGGTTCAGCGTGCGGGCGCGGTACTTCAGCATCTCGACCAGGCCCGGCTCGTCGAGCACCGGGTCGGTATCGGGCGGGCACACCAGGCTGGTGACGCCGCCGGCGGTGGCCGCGGCCACTTCGGATTCGAGCGTGGCCTTGTATTCGTAGCCCGGCTCGCGCAGCCGGGCCGACAGGTCGACCAGGCCCGGGCAGACGATCAGTCCGCTGGCGTCGATGGTCTTGTTGGCCTGGAAGTCGGCCGGCGCGCTGCCGATGCCGACGATCTTGCCGGCGGCCAGGAACAGGTCCTGCTGGGCATCGATATTGCCGGCCGGGTCGATCAGGCGGCCACCCTTGATGTGGATCTTCATATCGTGTCGCTTGCTATCGCTTGCCATTGCGGCTTGTTTTGGTGCCTGGCGATCGTCACGAGGCCGACGATTGCCCGGTGGATCGCGCTTCAGTCATTCAGTCGTTGTTGCCGGCGACGATGCCCATCACCGCCATCCGCACCGCGATGCCGAAGGTGACCTGGTTCAGGATCACCGACTGCGGACCGTCGGCGACCGCCGAATCGATTTCGACGCCGCGGTTCATTGGCCCCGGGTGCATCACGATCGCGTCGGGCTTGGCCAGGGCCAGACGTTCGGGCGTCAGGCCGAAGGCCTTGAAGTATTCCTGCGCCGACGGCAGCAGCGCGCCGCTCATGCGCTCGTTCTGCAGCCGCAGCATGATGATCACGTCGACGCCCTTGAGCCCCTCTTCCATGTTGTGGAAGACGCGCACGCCCATCTGCTCCAGCCCAGACGGCAGCAGCGTGCGCGGACCGATCGCGCGCACCTCGGGCACGCCCAGCGTGGTCAGCGCGTGGATGTCCGAGCGCGCCACCCGCGAGTGCAGGATGTCGCCGACGATCGCGACCGTCAGCTTGGTGAAGTCCTGCTTGTAATGCCGGATCGTGTACATGTCCAGCAGGCCCTGCGTCGGGTGCGCATGGCGGCCATCGCCGGCGTTGATCACGTGCACGTGCGGCGCGACATGCTCGGCGATCAGATAGGGCGCGCCCGAGCTGGCATGCCGCACCACGAACATGTCGGCCGACATCGCCGACAGGTTGTTGATGGTGTCGAGCAGCGATTCGCCCTTGCTGGTCGACGAGGCATTGATGTTCAGGTTCAGCACGTCCGCCGACAGCCGCTTGGCGGCGATCTCGAACGTGGTGCGGGTCCGCGTCGAGTTCTCGAAGAACAGGTTGAACACGCTCTTGCCGCGCAGCAGCGGCACCTTCTTGACGTCGCGGTCGGAGTCCGACAGCGACACGAACTGGCTGGCGGTGTCGAGGATGTGCGTGATCATGTCGCGCGACAGCCCCTCGATGGACAGCAGATGCTTGAGCTCGCCGTTCCTGGTGAGCTGCGGGTTGCGGAACGTCTTGGTCATGGGTGAGGCGTGGGCGGGTGCGGTTTGGCTCGGTACGGGTGCGCGGGTGCTGTGCTTGCGTTGGCTCGGGCGGCTCTGCTCGTTCTACTGCTGGTCTGCCTGCTGGTCTGCTTTCCGTTCAGCCCGCGGCGGAATCGTGGTTGCCGTTCAGCGTTTCGGTGGCGAAGGAAAAACGGATGCCGGCGCCCTCGCCTTCGCGCGACAACACCAGGTTGGTGCCGCGCGGCAGCGTGATCCGCTCGCCGACGAAGTCCGCCGCGATCGGCAACTCGCGGCCGCCGCGATCGACCAGCGTGGCCAGCGCAACGCGCGCAGGCCGCCCGTAGTCGAACAACTCGTTGACGGCGGCGCGGATGGTACGGCCGGTGGCCAGCACATCGTCGATCAGCAGCACCTGGCTGTCCTGCACCGAAAACGGCAGCGTGCTCGGCTGCGCCTGGCTGTGCAGGCCCTTTTTCGCGTAATCGTCGCGGTGGAAGGCCACGTTGATCACGCCGTAATGCGGCAACTGCAGATCGGCGGCCAGCCGCTCCGCGATCCACGCGCCACCCGAATAGATGCCGGCGATCGACCAGGGCGCACCGCCCGAAGCGGAGCCTGAGGGCGCGGACAGCATCCCTTGCACGTGGTCACGCAGCGCGCGGTACAGCGCCTCGGCGTCGAGAGTGACGTTGGAAATCATAGCGGGAGTTGGTCGAAATACTGTTGCAGGATGATGCGGGCCGCCTCGTGGTCGAGCGCCCCGGGCCTGGCGCCGGACGCCTGGGCCTCCAGGGAGCTATAGCGCTCGTCGACCCAGGTCACCGGCAGATTGAAGCGGCCGTTCAGCTGATTGCCGAAGCGTCGCGCCAGCGTGGTCGCCGGCTGTTCGCCGCCGTCAGGCGTCAGGGGCAGTCCAACGACAAGATGCACCGGCGCCCATTCTTCAATCAGCGCGGCGACGGCCTGAAAACGCCCTTCGACGGTGATGTTCGGCAGGATGGTCAGCGGCCGCGCCTCGCGCGTGATGAAGTTGCCCAGCGCCACGCCGATCTTGCGCTCGCCGTAATCGAAGCCCAATACGGTGCCGTCGGTAGGCGCGGCGGACACTGGCGCGCCTTGCGGCGCCGGCTTGTGGAGCGGCGTGGCCGCGTCCGCGCTAGGCATGCCCCGCCTCGCCGGAGAGCATGGTGATGTCGATGCCCAAAAGGCGAATGGCGGCGGCGAAGCGTTCCTCGGGCGGAACGCTGAATACGATCTCGGGATCGGCCTGCACGGTCAGCCAGCCGTTGCGGCTCAGCTCTTCCTCCAACTGGCCCGCGCCCCAGCCGGCGTAGCCGAGCGTCAGCAGGAAGCGGTGCGGACCGCTGCCGTTGGCGACCGCCTCGAGCACGTCCTTGGAGGTGGTCATCTCCAGGCCGCCCGGCACCGTCAGCGACGACACATAGACGCCGACCGGGTCGTGCAGCACGAAGCCGCGCTCGGTCTGCACCGGGCCGCCGAAATAGACGGGTTGTTGCGCAACGGGCTGGATTTCGAGCTTGAGATCGATCTTGTCGAACAACGTGGCCATGTCGATGTCGATCGGCCGGTTGATCACCAGGCCGAGCGCGCCACGCTCGTTGTGTTCGCAGATGTAGACGACGGCGCCGGTAAAAGTCGGATCCGCCATGCCGGGCATGGCGATCAGGAATTGATTCGTCAGATTGATGGGGGCTGCGGACGTCGCCATGCGTTGCATTTTATCAAATCAGCGCCAATGTTCCGGAAAAGATTCCCTCGTCCGGGCCCGCGCAGGGATTGGGATGGTGCGCGCCGCCGCACAGCCGTTGCATCGCAGCATCGGGGCCGCGGTGAGCCTTGCCGCCCAGTCCCCGCCTCAGTCCTTGCGCGCCAGTTCGGCCAGATCCGCCGGCGTCAGCCAGCGCCATTCGCCGGGCGCGAGCGCCGGATCCAGCGCCAGTCCGCCGATGCGGCTGCGATGCAGCGCGGCGACATGGTTGCCGGCCGCGGCGACCATCCGCTTGACCTGATGATACTTGCCTTCGGCCAGCGTCAGCCGCAGCGCGCGTTCGCCGACGATCTCGCAGGCCAGCGCCGCGATCGGGGCGGGTTCGTCCTCGAGCTGGACGCCTTCGCGCAGCGCCGCGGCCTGGGCCTCGGTGGCCGGCTCCGCGGTCGTGACCTCGTAGACCTTGGGCACCTTGCGCTTGGGCGAGGTCTGCGCGTGGATGAACTGGCCGTCGTCGCTGAGCAGCAGCAGCCCGGTGGTGTCCTGGTCGAGCCGGCCGACCGCCTGCACGCCGCGCTCGCGCAGCGGCACCGGCAACAGCGTGTAGACGCTCGGATGATGCAGCGGCCGCTGCGAGCATTCGTATCCCGTCGGCTTGTGCAGCATCAGGTAGGCCTTCTCGTGGCAGACCCACGCCTCGCCATCGACGGTCAGCCGCAGCCCTTCGAGCACGAATTCCGCGCGCGGGTCCTCGCACAGTTCGCCATCGACCTCGACCATGCCGGCCGCCACCAGATCCCCGCAATAGCGGCGCGTGCCGAAGCCCTGCGATTGCAGGATGCGGTCCAGCGGCGTGGTCTTGGGCGGTTTGGCGGTCTTCGAGCTCATCGGCGATCAGGGAAAGCGGCGCGTTGCAGGGGGAATGGCGCAGGGGGCCATGCTACGGTAAACGGTCGCGCGGCTGGCGGCGCAGCCTTCTCGGAGATCGAGTTTGAACCCATCCCCCCATCGCGAGCCGTACCGCGTCGGCCGTTCGTTCGACCGCGCACTGGTCTGGTTTCGCCGCGACCTGCGCGTGGACGACCACGCGGCGCTGCATTATGCCCTCAAGCATGCGCGCCGGGTATGGTGCGTATTCGTATTCGATCGGGACATCGTCGACCCTTTGTTGGCTCGCGGCTTGACCAGCGATCGCCGCGTGGCCTTCATCCTCGCCTCGCTGGCCCCGCTGGACGCCGCGTTGCGGGCGGCAGGCGGCGGCCTGATCGTGCTGCACGCCGCCGCGCGTACGGCGATCCCCCGGCTCGCCCGGGAGCTCGACGTACAGGCCGTCTTCGCCAACCATGACTACGAGCCTGCGGCCATCGAGCGCGACCGCGCCGCGGCCGACGCGCTGGCCGCCGATGCGCGCATCTGGTTCACCTTCAAGGATCAGGCCGTGTTCGAGCGCGACGAGATCCTGAACGGCCAGGGCAAACCCTTCTCGGTATTCACGCCATACAAGAACGCCTGGCTGAAGGCGCTGCAGCCCTTCGATCTGCGGCCCTACCCGGTCGCGCCCTATCTGCATGCGCTGGCGCCGCTGCCGGCGGCGCACGACCGTCCGCTGCCCACGCTGGAGGCGCTGGGCTTCACGCCGCCCGAGCCGCAGGCGGTGCCGCTCCTTCCGGGCAGCCCCGGCGCGCATGCCCTGTTCGATGCCTTCCTCGACCGGCTGGGCGACTATGCGCGCCGGCGCGATTTCCCTGCCGTGCGCGGGCCCAGTTATCTGTCGGTGCATCTGCGTTTCGGCACCATCTCGATCCGCACGCTGGCGCGCGCCGCGCATGCGGCGATGCTGCAAGGCGGTGCCGATGCCGGCGGCGCGGCGGCGTGGTTGTCGGAGCTGATCTGGCGCGACTTCTATTTCATGGTGCTGCACCATCGCCCGGACCTGGCCGATGGCCGCTCGTACCACGCCGCCTATGACGCGATCCGCTGGCGCACCGGACCCATCGCCGAGCAGTATTTCGGCGCGTGGTGCGAGGCGCGTACCGGCTATCCGCTGGTCGATGCCGCGATGCTTCAGCTGCGCCAGAGCGGCTATATGCACAACCGCCTGCGCATGGTCAGCGCCAGCTTTCTGGTCAAGGATCTGGGCATCGACTGGCGCCGCGGCGAAGCGTTGTTCGCGGACCTGCTCAACGATTACGACTTCGCGGCCAACAATGGCGGCTGGCAGTGGGCCGCATCGACCGGGTGCGACGCGCAGCCGTGGTTCCGGATCTTCAATCCCGTCACGCAGTCCCGCAAGTTCGATCCCGAGGGCCGCTTCATCCGGCACTACCTGCCGCAGCTGGCCGATCTGCCGGACAAGTATCTGCACGCGCCGTGGACCGCGCCGGAGGCGGTGCTGGCCGCGGCCGGCATCACGCTGGGCAAGGACTATCCGCGTCCGCTCGTGCAGCATGACGTGGCGCGGCAGGAAACGCTGCAGCGGTATGCGGTGGTGAAGGTGGGGGCCGCGGCAGCGACGGGATCGGCATAGCGGGCGCCTTGCCCGCTCCCCCAACCCTTCTCCCGCATGCGGGAGAGGGGAGAAGGCCCCCTGTCGAGCAGCGGGCCTACGCTGCCAGCAGCGCGCTTTCGCGATAGTGCCGCTGCGCGTCCTCGGGACGTTCGGTCTGCTCGAACAGCCGCGCCAGTGCCAGATGCGCCCGTATGCGCAGGCGGCGCTGTTCCTCGCTGGTCGCGTACTTCAGCGCGCGTTCGAAGTTGGACTGCGCCTTGCCCCACAGCTGTTCGCCCAGGCACAACACGCCCAGCGTGAAATGCAGCTCGGCATCGTTCGGATGTTGCGCCAGCCATTTCTCGGCCTGCTGGATCTGGGGCAACGCCTGGCCCGGCTCGGCGCAGTCGGCGTAGCGCAGCACCAGCCGGCTGTCCCAGTTGACCTTCAGCGCGTCCTCGACGATCCGGCGGGCTTCCTGCTGACGGCCCAGCGCCGAGAAATAGCGCGCGGCCGGCTCGGCGATGCGGGCCGCGCGGCGCTCGTCGTTCGACAGCGAACGCCAGAAGTCCTGCAACGCGTCGGCGTCGTGGCGGCGCTCTTCCAGCATCGCCTCGCAGGCCAGCTGCTTCAGGCGCAGCGCCAGCACCGGATGCAGCGCGTTGCGCTTCTCCAGCGAACGCGCGAGCCGCAGCACCTCGCTCCAGTTCTTCAGATGCTGGTGCGCGCGCAGCGCGATCCGTTGCACATGGATCTGCCGTCCGCCCTGGGCCTGCAGCTGCGCGATCGTTTCCAGCGCGCCATCGGCATCGCGGGCGTCGACCAGCATTTCCGCCAGCGATACCAGCCGGGCCTGCTCACGCTCGGGCGCGGTGACCTGGGCCAGCCAGCCGTCGCGCCGCTCGGCCTCCTGCATCTGGTGCGCGGCGCGCGCGCCGATCAGCGCCGCGGTCTGCGCCTGCTCGGGCCAGACCTGGGCCTCGCGCGCGGTCCGCTCGGCGCGGGCGAAGCGGCCGGCGAACAGGTTCTCGATCGCCTCGCGCAGCGCGGCCTGCGCCTTCAGCATGCGATTGCGCTCGCGGTAGGCGGCGGCGCGCCGAGGCATCTCGGACAGATGCCGGATCGCCGACAGCACGGTCCAGGCAATGAAGAACAGCAGCAACAGCAGCGCCAGCGCCAGGTTCAGCGACAGTTCGACCCGATACGGCGGGGAG
>NZ_AMPR02000432.1:0-20515 GCF_000307735.3 Cupriavidus sp. HPC(L)
GCTCGAACCGCTGGAGGTCTATCGCACCTATCTGGGCGAACACGCGTGGTCGCGCGAGGATCGGCTGCGGCTGGAGACCGCCGCCGAACTGGCCCGCCGCGCGGTCCGTCCGGACGACACCGCGACCGTCGATCGGCTGCTGGCCTGGCTGTGCGCGGGTCCGCACGCCAGCGCCGGGCTGCGCGAAGCGCGCGCCCGCGTGCAGCAACTGATGCCGCCGCTGGCCGCCAAGGCCGCCGAAGACACGATGTTCTACCGCTACGGCCGGCTGCTGTCGCGCAACGAGGTCGGCAGCCACCCCGCCACGCTGGCGATGCCGCCGGATCGCTTCCATGCCCGCATGACGGTGCGCGCGCAGGTCTGGCCGCACGCGATGCTGGCGACCGCGACCCACGATCACAAGCGCGGCGAGGACATGCGGATGCGGCTGGCGGTGCTCAGCGAGCTCGCGCCGGAATGGCAGGCGGCCGTCGCCGAGTGGGAGGCACGGGCGTTGCGGCTGGCCGGTTCCGCCGAGCGCGCCGGCCCCGATGGCGCCGACCGGCTGATGCTGTACCAGACGCTGGTGGGCATGTGGCCACCCGAACTGCCCGCCGACCGCGATGCCGGCGACCCGGCCGTGCAGACGCTGCTAGAGCGCGTCGGCGCGTGGCAGATCAAGGCAGTGCGCGAAGCGAAGCGGCACGGCCACTGGACGCGGCCCGACGAAGCCTACGAGCAGGCCTATGCGGGACTGCTGCAGGCGATGGCGCACAGCGATCTGCTCGGCAACGTGGCGCGTTTCGCGCAGCGCATCGCCCCGGCCGGCGCGCTGAACAGCCTGGCGCAGACGCTGCTGCAGCTGACGGCGCCCGGCGTCCCCGACCGCTATCAGGGCACGGAGGGCTGGGACTTCAGCCTCGTCGATCCCGACAATCGCCGCCCGGTCGACTACGACGCGCTGCGGGCGGCGCTCGCCTGCACCGCGGGCTGGCAGAGCTGGCTCGAGCAATGGCGCGACGGCCGCATCAAGGTACAGCTGGTGCGCGCACTGTTGGCCGCGCGGCAGCAACAGCCGGCGCTGTTCCGCGACGGCGGCTATCGGCAGCTGCATGGCGAAGGACCGGCGGCGTCGCATCTGCTGGCGTTCGAGCGGCGCCACGGCGACGATCGCGTGATCGCGATCACCGCGCGGCTCGCGGCACGGCTGGTGCAGGACCGGCCGGCGATTGCGCAGGCGGCATGGGGCGACACGCTGCTGTGCGTCGGCGAGCCCGGCGCCAGCCGCTGGACCGATGCGCTGACCGGCCGCACGCTGTCCGCGCCCAATGGCCGGCTGCGCGTCGCCGACGTGCTGGATCCGCTGCCGGTCGCGCTGCTGCGCCGTACCGGTTGATCGGCAGCGGGCGGGCGCGGCCGAGCGCTACAGCCGCGACGGGCTCGACTGTCCGTCCACCGCCCGGGACGGCGCCAGGATGCCGGCCTTGACCAGCGTCTGCGCGTTCCATGGCTTGAGCAGGAACGGCAGCCCGGACACCGACGCCAGCGCGATCATGTCGGCGTCGTCGGTCATCAGGATCACTGGCAGGAACGGAAAGCTGCGAGTCAGGCGATCGCGCAGCGCCAGTCCGCCAAGGGCGGGACCAAGGCGCGCATCGGCGATCACCAGATCGAAGCCGTAGCGGTCGGTCGCCGCCATCGCCTCGGCCTCGTCGCGCACCAGCGTGACCCGGTGGCCGGTCGCCTGCAACGATTCGACGGCGCTCTGCACACTGCGCGGCTGATCGGCCACGATCAGCACCGCGCTGGCGCCGGCGCCCCAACGGGTCCGCGCATGGCTGTCGCCATGTTCCCAGGCCGGCAGATAGAGCCGCACCGTGGTGCCCTTGGCGACTTCGGATTCGATCACCGCCACGCCATCGACTTCGCGGCAGAAGTCGTGCACCTGCGCCAGGCCGAGGCCGCTGCCCAGCCCCGCGGTCTTGGTGGTGAACAGCGGCTCGAACACGCGCTCGACCACCTCGGGCGGCATGCCCTTGCCGTTGTCGCGCGCCGACAGGCAAACATAGTTGCCGCGCATGCCGCCGGGACGGCTGCCGTCCAGCGTCACGTTCGATGCCGCCACGACGAACTGGCCGCCGCCGGGCATCGCGTCGCGCGCATTCGATGCAAGGTTCATCATCGCCAGCTCGAGTTCGTTCTTGTCGGCGCAGACCGGCCAGCAGGCCGGATCGATCTCGTAGCGCAACTGCACGCGCGGACCGAGCGCGGAGCGGATCAGCGGCGTCCACCCCTCCGCCTCCTGCGCCAGCAACAGCACCTCCTTGCGGTGCTGGCGCTTGCGGGCCATGCCGATCAGCTGGTTGCTCAGCGCGACGCCGCTCGCCACGCTGCGCTTGATGCCGGCCAGCGCCTTCTCGCGGGCAACGTCGGGACGCGTGATCATCAGATCGGTATTGAACGAGATCACCGACAGCACGTTGCGGAAGTCGTGCGCGACCGAGGTGATCAGATGCCCCACCGCCTCGAGCTTGCGCGACTGCCGATAGCGTTCCTCGACCTCCTGGCGCCGCGTGACCTCCTCCTGCCAGCGCAGATACGACTGCTCTTCGCGCTTGAGCCGGCGCAGGCTCATCCAGGCCAGCGCCCACAGCGCGAAGGCGGGAATCGCGGCGACGGTCGCGCCGATATACAGCCGGTGCCGCCACTGGGCGTGAATCACCCGCATCGGAATGCCCACCACCGCGTGCAGCAGTCCGCTGCCGATCGACCAGTTGGCGACGATGCTGTCGTCGCCGCCCAGGCCCGTCATCCTGGAGACGCTGTCGCCCGACCCTTCCGATATCCGTTGCAGCGATTCGCGCACCGCATCGGGCGCCTGCTCGGGCATGCTGTCCGGATACGCCGCGAGGACCACGCCGTCGCTGCGCACCAGCGCGGCCTCGGCGCCGGTCTCCTGGCTCAGCACGTCCCGATAGAAGTCGGCGAAGTAGGATGGGCGCAGGGCCACCGACACCAGCCCGGCGACTTCCGCTGCGGGGCCGACGCGCGGCATGCTGACGTTGATGACCCGCTCGGGTACCACCTTGTCGATGACGACACCGGTCACGTCGAACGGACGCAGCCCGCCGACGATTGCACGGAAATCCTCGCGCTCGCTGATCGATACGCGCGGCACCGGATAGAAGCGGCTGCTCGCCAGCAGCATGCCGTGCTCGTCGTAGACCGCCAGCGACGACGCCTGCGGCAGGCCGCCAACGATATCGGCAAGACGGGTGTGGATGTCGTCCTCGTGCTGGCGAAGTTGCGCGTTGCTCCAGCCCGCGGTGGCATCGCGAATGCGGCTGTTGATCTGGTGATTGGCTTCGAAGACCTTGCTGGCGTGCTCCTGGATCACCCGCGCCAGCCGCGCCGAGCGCTGCTCGGCCTCGGCCACGTCGGCGCGCAGCGACAGCCACGCCCAGGTCGCCAGCACCGCCGCGGGGAACAGGATCGCGCCGAACAGCAGCGCCACCAGCGTGCGGCGCTGCGTGGCGAAGTAGTGGCGCGTACCGAGATAGCTGTGGGGCATGGTGGCAAGGGCTGGACCGGGCAACCGCGATAGCGGCCACTGCACGAATGCGCAGCTTACCCCAGCAAGCCTTCAGGTTAGACGCCGAGCCCTGAACGTCAAGCGCGAGCGCCACCCCGATGGGCCGGCGCCGGTCCGGCCCATCGGTCCCTTGCCACAACGAAACTTGCCTTTGCGCTAGCCGTTGATCACCTCGCCGCCGTTGATATGCAGCACCTGCCCGGTGATGTAGCTGGCCGCGCGCGAGGCCAGGAAGACGAAGCCGGCGGCCACCTCGAACGGCTGGCCGGGGCGGCCCATCGGCGTCTCCTTGCCGAACTTCTCGACCTGCTCCGGCGAGAAGGTCGACGGAATCAGCGGGGTCCAGATCGGCCCCGGCGCCACGCCATTGACGCGGATGCCGCGCTTGACCACCTGCAGCGCCAGCGAGCGCGTGAACGAGACGATCGCGCCCTTGGTCGACGAGTAGTCGAGCAGGTGCGCGCTGCCGCGATAGGCGGTGACCGACGTGGTATTGACGATGGCCGAGCCCGGCTGCAGGTGCGGCAGCGCGGCGCGGGTCAGGTGGAACATCGCGAAGACGTTGGTGCGGAAGGTCGCCTCGACCTGGCCCTCGTCGATCTGCTCGGGCTGCTGCTTCGGATGCTGCTCGGCCGCGTTGTTGACGAGGATGTCGAGCTTGCCGAGCTCCTTGACGGTCCGCTCGACGACCTGCGCGGCATGGGCGCTATCGCCCAGGTCGCCGTCCATCAGCAGGCAGCGGCGGCCCGCTTCCTCGACCAGCCGCGCGGTCTCCCGGGCATCCTCGTGCTCGTTCAGATAGGCCACCGCGACATCGGCGCCCTCGCGGGCGAACGCCACCGCGACGGCGCGGCCGATGCCGCTGTCGCCCCCGCTGATCAGCGCGACCTTGCCGGTCAGCTGGCCGCTGCCGACATAGTCGTCGGCGCCGCTGTCGGGCTTCGGGTGCATTTCGCTCTCCAGGCCGGGCTGCCGGTCCTGATGCTGCGGCGGGAGTTGCTCGGGTGTGGCCATGGGCTTTCTCCTGTCTGGCAAAGGTTGGCGAACGCCACGCCTTGTCGCGCGGCACCTGGCCGTGCGGCCGCAACTTTCATGCCGCCACCGCCATATCCGTTCCCTGCGCTGCCAGGCTGGCTGCGCTTCCCTTCCAACGAGCCGGACCGCTAGCCTTGCCGATGCCTCCTTACAACCGGGCTGGCAATCCTTACCGGCAAACCCCGTCTTTCCTGCGGGTAAACCATGACCGCATCCGGCCTCAGGTCCACCTCGAATCTGCCGATATCGTCGGTGCGGCGGCATGCCGTCGTGCAGCCGCGATAACAACATCCACAACGAATGCGAACTGATTGCAACGACAGGGGGGATCGAATGGGTAGCAGCACACTGGCTTTGCGCGCCGATGCGGATCGCACCGCAGCGCGACCGGATCCACGCATGCCCGAGACGCAGGCCGCCGGCACGCTGCTGGCCGCCGTTCACCGGCGCGCCGACCGCCTGCTGGTCGGAACGATCTGGTTGCTGTGGGCCGCCTCGCTGCTGGCCGGCTGGCGCTACGGCACCATCGGTCCGAGTCTCGCGGTCGGCCTGCCGCTGTCTGTGGCGGCCAGCCTGTGGGCGGCAGCGCTGCCGGGCCGGCTGGGCACCCGGCTCGCTACCGCGGCGATCTCGATGGCGATGGTCGGGCTGCTGATCCACCAGGCGCGCGGACAGGCCGAGTACCACTTCGCGGTGTTCGTGCTGCTGTCCGTGCTGCTCGCCTATCGCGACTTCCGCCCGATCCTGCTGGCCGCGGCGCTGATCGCGGTGCACCACCTGAGCTTCAATTACTTCCAGACCTGGGGCTGGGGCGTGATCTGCTTCACGGAACCGGGCCTGGGCATCGTGCTGCTGCACGCTGCCTTCGTCGTCGTGCAGACCGCGGTGCTGGTGGTGCTGGCCTATCGCATGGAGGCCGACGCCCGTTCCGCCGGCGAACTGGCGGCGCTGGCGGCGCGCATCGGCCGCGATCCCGGCTATCTGACGCTGACGCCCGCGCGCCCAGGCGAGCCGCAGCCCGTCAGCGCGCTGGCGCGCTCGTTCCAGGCCACGCTGGACGCAGTGCGCGGCACGCTGCTGCAGGTCCGCGACAGCGCCGCCGAGGCGGCGGCCGCGTCAGGCGACATCCTGCAGCGCAATACGGTGCTGGCCGAACGGACCCACGGCCAGCAGCACGCGCTGGAGGAAATCGTCACGGCGATGAGCGAGCTGCGCCGCAGCGCCCACGAGAACGCCGACCACGCGCAGGCGGCGCATACGCTGGCGGGCACGTCGCGCGCGGTGGCGGCGCAGGGCGGCGAGGTGATCGGCTCGGTCATCCGCACGATGGGCGAGATCCACGCGGCCAGCGAACGGATCGCCGACATCATCGGCGTGATCGACGGCATCGCATTCCAGACCAATATCCTGGCGTTGAACGCGTCGGTCGAGGCCGCGCGCGCGGGCGAGCAGGGCCGCGGCTTTGCCGTGGTGGCGGGCGAGGTGCGCACGCTGGCCCAGCGCAGCGCAGCGGCGGCCAAGGAGATCCGCGCGCTGATCGGCGAATCGGTCGATCGCGCACGCGCGGGCTCCGAGCTGGTCGGTACCGCCGGCAGCACGATGGGCGAGCTCGAGGCCAGCGTCGCGCGGCTCGCCGCCATCGTCGACCAGATGGCGCTCGCCACCGGGGGACAGCGCGCCGGCATCGATCAGGTGGATGGGAATATCGCCGGCATCGACGCGGCGGCGCGCCAGAACGCCGACCATGTCGACCAGACCGCCGAAGAGGTCGCGCGCCAGCAGCGGCAACTGGCGAGGCTGACCGGCGCGGTGGGACAGTTCCGCCTGGACTAGCCGGCGGCCGGCCTGCCGTCGGTGCGATCGAACCTGCGGGCCGCCGTGCGGATCAGCCCAGGCCCGGCAACGACGTCAGGTATTCGCTGATGCCGGTCATCATGATCTGCACGCCGATGCACAGCAGCAGGAAGGCCGACAGCCGCGTGACGACATTGGTGCCTTCCGGCCCGAGCACCCGGGCCAGCAGCTCGGCGCGGCTGTAGACGACGTAGACGACGATCGCGACCGCCACGCTGACCGTCACGGACACCACCGCCGACTCGATCGCATCGCGCCATTCGCGGCTGCGGCTGGCGTTCAGCGCGATCGCGGTGGCGATCGACCCGGGGCCGGTGGTCAGCGGGATCGTCAGCGGGAAAAACGCCATCTGCGTGACATCGCCGGTCGATACCGATTCGATGCGCTTCTCGGCGGGCTGCGTCGGCGCGTTCAGCATGGTCCAGCCGCTGAACGCCACCACGAAGCCGCCGGCCAGGCGCAGCGCCTGCAGCGAGATGCCGAAGAAGCCAAGGATCGCGGTGCCGAGGAAGAACGTCACCAGCAGCACGATCAGCGAATTGATCGCGACCTGGCGGCTCAGCTTGCGGCGCTCCTCGACGGTCAGGAAGCGCGTCCGGTCGAACAGCACGAAGGCCATGCCGAACGGGTTGATGATACTGAGCAGCGCGGAGAACGCGAGCAGGAACTCCGCCACCAGATTGCTCAAGCTCAGGATGCCCATTGTGCGCGCCTATCCTCACCAAATCGCGCAAGCATAGCGCATGGGGCACTGCGGCGACTACTGCGGTCAGCCGGGGGCATTGGGGCTCGCCGTGCCGTTGGTGGCCGGCGGTGCCGGGGCCGGTGTTGGAACCGGTGCCGGCGATGCGGCCGGCGTGGATGGCGGTGCCGACGGCACGGCGGGCGGTGCCGCGTGCGGCGACGGCGCAACAGACGGCGTGGGCGACGTTGCCGATGGCCGTGCCCCGGCCGCTCCGTTGGCCGCGCCTTGCGCGGCTCCATTGCCCTGCACCGCGGGCGGCGCGGGGTTGCCGGTGCCGGTGCCAGCGCCGGTGCCGGTACCGACAGCCGCTCCCGGATAGGTGCCCGGGTAGCCCTCCGGATTCGGCCCCGCATTCGTGCCGGCCGCGCCAGCCGCACCGTTTGTTCCATTGATCGCCCCAGGCGCTGCCCCAGCCGATGCCGGCTGGCCGGACCCGGGCACCGGTTCCCCGAACGGCGCCGGCGCCTGCGGATCGGTCGGCATCGGCAACGGCTCGGGCTCGTCGAGGACCTCGGGCTCGGAAGCCATGCCGTCGTCCACCGGCGCCTGCCGCCGCTCTGCCGGCGCGGGCGCGACATGCACGTCGGCCGTGGCCTCGGGCTCGGACGCCGAGCCGAAGGTGCGTGCCCACCAGCCCTCCACCGACTTCAGCCACGGGTCCAGCATGCCGGGTTGCTGCTGGTTCTCGAAGCGCACGCGCTGATCGATGGTCCGCGTCTGCAACGCGCGGCGGACTACGTCGCCGACGATCGGCAGCGCGCTGTGCGCGCCCTGGCCCCAATAGTCGCTGCGCAGCGTCACGCGTGCGTCGTTGAAGCCGACCCAGGCGCCGGCCACCAGCTGCGGATGCATCAGGATGAACCAGCCATCGGCGTTGTCCTGCGTGGTGCCGGTCTTGCCGGCGACGTCGGCACGGATGCCATAGCGGCTGCGGATGCTGGCGCCGGTGCCGCGGTCGACCACGTCGCGCATCACATCGAGCAGCGTGTAGGCGACCGCGGGCGGCAACACGCGCTCCGGCGACGCCGGGCGGAAGGACTCCAGCACCCGGCCGTCGCGGTCCTCGATGCGGGTCACCATGGTCGGCTGCAGATAGGCGCCGCCGTTGGCGATGGTGCCGTAGGCCGCGACCATTTCCTTCAGCGTCACGGGACTGGTGCCCAGCGCCAGCGAGGGCACCGTATCGAGCCGGCTCTGCCGCACGCCCATGGCCCGCGCCAAGTTGGCCACGCGCACGGGGCCCACCTGCTGCATCAGCTGCGCGGTGATGGTGTTCTTCGAATAGACCAGGCCGTCGCGCAGCGTCAGGTCGCGCCCGCTCGGCGGGCCGCCGTCGGTCGGGCGCCAGACCTCGCCGCCGGCCAGCCGGATCTCGACCGCCTCGTCGCGCAACGTCGTGTCGGGGCCAATGCCCTGCGCAAAGGCCGCGCCATAGACGAAGGGCTTGAAGGTCGAGCCGGGCTGGCGCCTTGCCTGTTGTACGTGATCGAAGGCGTCGTCGGTGAAGTCGCGGCTGCCGACCCACGCGCGGATCTCGCCGCTGCGCGGATCCAGCGCCAAGAAGCCGGCCTGGATGCGGGTCTTCTGCTCGTGCAGCTTCCGCATCGCGTCACCGTCCTTGCGCAGCTGCGCCAGCGCGTCGGCATCGCTCAGGCCCGCCTCGCGCGCGGCCCGGTACTGGGCGGTCTCGCGCATGAAGGCCTCGACCAGCGCGCGATTCGCGCTCCAGCCGCCGCGCGGGGACCACGCGGCATCGGCGATGCCCTGCAGCCGCGCCCCCTGGCGCGCGACCGCCTGGTTGGCCATCACCTGCAGCCGCGAATCGATGGTCGTATGGACCACCAGTCCGTCGGTGTAGATGTTGTAGTCGTTGCGGTCGGCCCAGTCGATCAGCCATTTGCGCAGCTGCTGCGCGAAATGCGGGGCTGGTCCCTCCTCCGGCGTCTGGCGTTCGAAGTCGATCCGCAGCGGGCGCTTCTTCAGCGCCTCGAATTGCGCGCTCTTGAGCTTGCCGCGCTTGACCATCTGCGCCAGCACCGTATTGCGGCGCTCCACCGCGCGCTCGGGATTGAGCACCGGGTTGTAGTAGCTGGTGCCCTTGAGCATGCCGACCAGCGTGGCGCTCTCGAGCACGTCGAGCCGGTCGGCCGGCTTGTCGAAATAGGTGCGTGCCGCCATCTCGATGCCGGTCGCGTTGTACAGGAACGGCACCGTATTCAGATAGGTCTCGAGAATCTCGTCCTTCGAATACAGCGCCTCGATCTTCAGCGCGGTGATCGCTTCCTTGATCTTGCGCGTCACGCTGGCCGCGCGGCCGATTTCCTCCGGATACAGGTTGCGCGCCAGCTGCTGGGTCAGCGTCGAGCCGCCCTGCCGGTCGCCGGACAGCGTGTACCAGGCCGCCGCCGCGGTGCGCCGCCAGTCCAGGCCGAAATGCTGGTAGAAGCGGTGGTCCTCGGTCGAGATCAATGCGGCCACCACGTTCGGCGAGATCTTGTCCAGCGGCACCCAGTCGCGGTTGGCGCGCTTGAACTCGGCCAGCAGCTTGCCGTCGGCCGACAGCACCTGGGCCGGCCGTTCGGATTTGGCCTTGCGGATATCGCTGATGCCGGGCGTGAACGGCACCAGCACCAGCGTATAGGCGAGAAACAGGACGGGCACCGCGGCCACGCCCCAGGCGATCTGGCGGCCGGTGGGCCGGCGCAGCCGCGCACGCCAGTCGGCGAGGGCGCTGCGCAGTCGGTCGCGCATCATGGCGCGCGCTCGCCGGCATGGCCGGCGCTGAGTAGGAAGAGACGCTTCACACGGAGTACTGCGGATTCGGGAAGCGTGCATCGTACCAAAACGGCCAGTGGCTCCGGCCGCGCGCCGCCCGGCGCGTCATCGGCAATGCGCTTATGATCGCCTCTGCCCGCCGTGGCGGCGAGCGTCCGTCCAGAGCAAGCCCAAGCTCAAGCCCAAGCCCAAGCCCAAGCCCAAGCCCAAGCCCAAGCTCAAGCTCAAGCCCAAGCTCAAGCTCAAGCTCAAGCCCAACCCAAGGAACCATGCCCGATCTTTCCGCGTACCCGATCACCCGCAAATGGCCCGCCCAACATCCCGACCGGCTTCAGCTCTATTCGCTGCCGACGCCCAACGGCGTCAAGGCGTCGATCATGCTGGAGGAAATCGGGCTCCCCTATGAGCCGCACCTGGTGCGGTTCGACACCGACGATCAACTGTCGCCGGAATTCCTGTCGCTGAATCCGAACAACAAGATTCCGGCCATCCTCGATCCGGACGGCCCGGGCGGCAAGCCGCTCGCCCTGTTCGAATCCGGCGCCATCCTGCTGTACCTGGCCGAGAAGACCGGCAAGCTGCTGCCCGCCGATCCGGCCGCGCGCTATCAGACCATTCAGTGGGTGATGTTCCAGATGGGCGGCGTCGGCCCGATGTTCGGCCAGCTCGGCTTCTTCCACAAGTTCGCCGGCCGGGAATACGAGGACAAGCGCCCGCGCGACCGCTACGTCGCCGAGTCGCGGCGCCTGCTCGGCGTGCTGGACAGACACCTGGCCGGCCGCGACTGGATCATGGGGGACCAGTACACCATCGCCGATGTCGCGACCTTCCCGTGGATCCGCAACCTGATCGGCTTCTACGAGGCCCGCGAGCTCGTCGGCTTCGACGATTTCCGGCAGGTGCAACGCGTGCTCGACGCCTTTGTCGCGCGGCCGGCGGTGATCCGCGGCCTGGAGATTCCGAAGCGCGGCTGAACACTGCATCCCTCCCCGTCGTCCCCGCGCAGGCGGGGACCCAGTGGCTTCAGCGACTGGGCCTCCAACTAGTCGCCGGGTCCCGCCTTCGCGGGAACGACGAAGCGCCCGGCGTTTATTTCGCAGCGCGAAACACCGGGCGGCTTTTCTTTTACTTTTTGTCTCCTCGTCTTTAGACTTCGTGCACGGTCGTTCGTTTTCGTGACGAAGCGATGTGGCAGTGCGGCATGAAGGCGAAGGCCTCCCGAAGTCGAAAACGAGATAACGAGGAGACAAACCATGCAGCTCACCACGCGCGCCGCCCTGGCGCTGGCGTTGGCCGCCGCATTGCCGCTCGCCGGCTGCGGCGGGGACGACGACGATCCCCCGCGCCAGCCAGAAGAGACCCGCGCCCAGGACAGCCGCACCTTCACCGTCAACGAAGCCGCCCTTGCCTTCGAGGCACTGCCCAACGCCCCGGAGACCGACCGCTGGACCGGCACGCTGAAGGGCTCCGGCTATCGCATCGAGGTTCCGAAGCAGTGGAACGGCAAGCTGGTGATGTACGCGCACGGCTATGCCGGAACCGGCGCGGCATTGGGCGTCACCACGCCCAGCATCCGCCGCCATCTGATCGAGGCCGGCTACGCGTGGGCGGCGTCAAGCTACAGCAAGAACTACTACGACGTGCGCGCCGGCGTCGAGGACACCAATGCGCTGGCGCTGGCCTTCGTGCAGATCGCCGCGCAGAACCGGCGCCCGCTAGCGCCGCCCAGCCGCGTCTACATCGTCGGCCACTCGATGGGCGGCCATATCGCGGCCGCTGCGGTGGACCAGGAAACGCTGGACACCGCCAACAACAAGGTCCGCTATCACGGCGCGGTGCCGATGTGCGGCGTGATGGGCGACACCGAACTGTTCGACTACTTCGCGGCCTATCAGCTGGCGGCGCAGCAGTATGCCGGCCGTCCGCCCACGGCATGGCCGGTGACCAACTGGGCCGAGATCGGGCCGGCGGTGCGCGACGCGCTGTTCACGACCTTCCCGAGCGCGACCACCGCGCAGGGCGACAAGGTCAAGGCGATCGTGCAGAACCTGACCGGCGGCGCCCGGCCCATGTTCGATCAAGGCTTTGCCGGCCCGGTGCAGAACACAGTGTGGGGCACGTTCGGCGGCGACGGCACCATCAACGGCATCCTGAACCGCAACGGCGTGTCGACCACCAGCATCGTGTATCAGCTCGACAGCGATCCGGCGCTGTCCGCCGAGGAGACCACGCTGAACGACACCATCCTGCGCGCCCGGGCCGACCCCGAGGCCAATCGCCTGCGGCGCGACGGCCTGCGCTGGATTCCGAAGACCAATGCGCGCATCAACGTGCCGGTCGTCACGCTGCATACGCTGGGGGACATGTACGTGCCGTTCAGCATGCAGCAGATCTACAAGCGGCGGGCCGATGCGCAGGGCACCGCGCAGTGGCTGGTGCAGCGCGCGATCCGTGGCGTCAGCCATTGCGATTTCACCGTGGCCGA
This sequence comes from Cupriavidus sp. HPC(L), assembly GCF_000307735.3. Lineage (NCBI taxonomy): Bacteria > Pseudomonadati > Pseudomonadota > Betaproteobacteria > Burkholderiales > Burkholderiaceae > Cupriavidus > Cupriavidus sp. HPC(L). Next base: position 12,466 of record NZ_AMPR02000432.1, read on the forward strand.
GCAGAAGGCGGCGTTCGAGGCAATGGTGCAGTGGGAACAGGGCGGCACGAGACCCGCGGGCGACGACGTGCTCGACGCGGCCACGGTGGCGAGGCCGGATTACGGCTGCAGGTTCACCGACAACACGGTCAGCGCGGACGATTCGCCTGGCGTCGCGCAGGCCCGCCCGCAGATCGCGGCGGCATTGCCGTGTCCGGCGTCGTGATGGCACGGTGAGGCGCTGTCGCACGTCGAGCGCCGCTGCCCTCTCCCCCGCCCCTCTCCCGCCAGCGGGAGAGGGGAGAAAAGCGGCGCACGACGACACTGGTAAACCGCGACTCTGCCCCCCTCTTCCGCAAGCGGGAGAGGGGGAGAAAAGCGGCGCGCGACGACACTGGCAAACTGCTGCTCTGCGTCTCTGTCCCGCAAGCGGGACAGAGGTGAAAAGGAGCCGACCGCACGGATAGACCGACGTTCGGCTCCCCTCTCCCGCTTGCGGGAGAGGGGTCGGGGGAGAGGGCAAGCGGCGCCCGCAAACCGATCAGTCACGCCCGCCGCCTGACCGGCAAGACCGTCCCCAGCGACAGCCGCGCGAAGTCCGGATGCGCTGCCAGCGTCTGCACCAGAAAATCCGCCAGCAGGCGGTTGCGCCGCGGCACATGCGCCCGCGCCGGCATGTACAGGAACACGCCGTAGCGCTCGGTCACATGCTGCGGCAGGACCGGCACCAGCCGCCCGGCGCGCAGATGCTGCGCCACCGCATACTGGAAGAACTGCCCGATCGCGGCGCCGCTGGCCACCGCCTCGACCTCGGCATCGACATCGTTGGTCGCGACGAACGGCGCGAAGATGCGCGTTTCGATCTCGCCGTCGACCAGGAACTCCCACGGAAACACCTTGCCCGTGCGCGGATGCAGGAAGCTGGTGCAGCGATGCCGCTCCAGCTCGGCGATGCTTTTCGGCACGCCGTGCCGCTCCAGATAGGCCGGCGCCGCGCAGACGATCAGCTGCAGCGGCGCGATGCGCCGCGCGACCAGAGAACTGTCGGGCAGCGTGCCGGTACGCAGGCCGATATCGATGCCCTGCTCGATCACATCGGTCAGATGATCGCCGACCATCAGCTCGACCGCGACGTCGGGATACGTCTGCACGAATTCGCCGATCGCCGGCGCGACATAGCGATGCGCCAGCGAATACGGCGCCGCGACGCGGACGACGCCCGCCACCTGCTCGCGGTCGCCATCGATATGGCGCAGCGCCACCTCGAGCGATTCGACGGGGCGCTGGCACTGCGCCAGCAGCAACTCGCCTTCGCGGGTCAGCCCGACCTTCTGCGTGGTACGGTGCAGCAGCCGCACGCCGAGCATCCGTTCCAGCAGCATCACCTGCTTGCTCGCCGCCTGCGGCGTCATGCCAAGCTCGCGCGCGCCCTGGCTGAAGCTGCGAGCCTGGGCCACACGCACGAATACCGTCAGCGCCCGCAAGCGGTCCATCGCGCCATCCTGTCGATGCGGTTCAAAGTGGGGAACGTGCCGCCCGCCGCGCGGGGCTTCATAGCGCCCGGCGTCGCGCCCGGCGTCACCCTGGCTTGCAGTATCGCGGCAATGCGCTGACAGGCTGCTGACCCGAAACTGTCACCACGCTGACAGCGTCGTGACGATGCGCTGACGCCATCGCCGCCAACCCGAGGCGCTGCCTCGTTCCGTGTCATTCGGTTGAAGAGGTTTCAACCGCGCCGAGGCTACCAGGCGATCAGCCGATTGCGCAAACTGCGCCAGAACGCGCTGCTGCCGCGCCGGTTCCACACCGATCCATCGACGCCAGCACCGCGCCCGTCACCTCGACTCGGGAGCCCCCACATGAGAGATCGCAACGACGATACAGGCACGCCGCGGCTCAGCCGGCGCGCGTTTCTCGGCACCACGGTGGCCGCCGGCGGCGTCACGGTACTGCCCTGCGCTCCGGCCGGCGCGCAAACGGCGGCCGCCGCCAGCGAGCCGATGCCGGCCGCCGGCGGCACCCCGAACGAGCCCGTCACACTGACGGTTAACGGCAAACGCCATCGGCTCGCGCTCGATGTCCGCACCTCGCTGCTCGACGCGCTGCGCGAGACGCTGCATCTGACCGGCACCAAGAAGGGCTGCGACCACGGGCAATGCGGCGCCTGCACGGTGCTGCTGAACGGCCGCCGCATCAACGCGTGCCTGACGCTGGCGGTGATGCACCAGCAGGACGAGATCACCACGATCGAAGGGCTCGAGCGCAACGGGCAACTGCATCCGGTGCAGGCCGCCTTCATCGCGCACGACGGCTTCCAGTGCGGCTTCTGCACGCCCGGGCAGATCTGCTCCGCGGTCGGCATGCTGCGCGAGGTCGCGGACGGCGTGCCGAGCCATGCCAGCGCCGATCTGAGCGGCGCCCGCACGGTGTCGCTGCAGGACCTGAGCGAGGCCGAGGTGCGCGAGCGCATGAGCGGCAACCTGTGCCGTTGCAGCGCCTATCCGAATATCGTCGCCGCGATCCGCAGCGCGGCCGGGAGCCAGCGATGAGGCCATTCAGCTACGAACGCCCGACCGCGCTCAGGGAAGCGATCGCGGCGGCGGCACAGCCCGACGCGCGCTTCATCGCCGGCGGCACCAATCTGCTCGACCTGATGAAGCTGCAGATCGAGCGCCCGGCCCGGCTGGTCGACGTCAATGCGCTGCCGCTGCATGGCATCGAGGCCGGCGCCGACGGCACGCTGCGCATCGGCGCAACCGTGCGCAACAGCGATCTGGCGGCCCATCCGCTGGTGCGCGAACGCTATCCGCTGCTGACGCGCGCGCTGCTGTCGGGCGCCTCCGCGCAGATCCGCAACAAGGCCACCACCGCCGGCAACCTGCTGCAGCGCACGCGTTGCCCCTACTTCTACGACACGGCGATGCCGTGCAACAAGCGGCAGCCGGGTTCGGGATGCGCGGCGCTGCGCGGCAGCAACCGCATGCATGCGGTGTTCGGCCACAGCGAGGCCTGCATCGCCGTGCATCCGTCCGACATGGCGGTCGCGCTGAGCGCGCTCGACGCGCGCATCGAGACCGTGCAGCCCGATGGGCGCATGCGCGTGATCCCGATCCACCAGCTTTATCGCGCGCCGGGACAGACACCGCATCTGGAAACCGATCTGGCGCCCGGCGAGCTGATCGGCGCGGTCGTGCTGCCGCCGCCCCCGCCCGGCGTGCAGTCGTACCGCAAGGTGCGCGACCGGGCCTCGTTCGCTTTCGCACTGGTGTCGGTGGCGCTGATCGCGCAGGTCGAAGGCGGCCGCCTGCAGAACGTGCGCGCGGCCTTCGGCGGCATCGCGCATCGTCCCTGGCGCGTGCCGGAGGCCGAGGCCATGCTGACCGGCAAGGCGCCGTCCGCGCAGCTGTTCGCCCGTGCCGCCGATACGGCGCTGGCCGGCGCGCGCGGCTTCGGCGGCAACGACTTCAAGATTCCGCTGGCCAGGCGGGTATTGCAGGCCAGCCTGACGCAGGCATCGCAACGCGACGGAGCCCACCATGGATGAACTTCAGCAGCGCCAGCGGAGAGATCCAAACGCCGGCCAGCAATGGATCGGCACGCCGGTCGACCGGGTCGAGGGGCGCCTCAAGGTCACGGGCCGCGCCGTCTACGCCTGCGATCACGTGCCCAACGGCCCGCTCGCCTACGGCTACCTCGTCGAAAGCGCGATCGCGCGCGGCCGCATCGCCGCCATCGATACCGAGGACGCCGCGCAGATGCCCGGCGTGATCCTGATCGTCACGCATCGCAACGCGCCGGCGCAGTCGCCCTATGGGCCGCCCAAGGTCGCGCGGCGCTTCGAGCGGCCCAAGCCGATGCTGGACAGCGACCAGGTGCGCCACTACGGCCAGCCGGTGGCATTGGTGATCGCCGACTCGTTCGAGGCCGCGCGCGATGCCGCGGCGCGCGTGCGGGTGCGGTACACGCCCGAATGGGGCGCGAAATTCGACATGACCGCCGAGCTTCGCAACGCCTACGTGCCGGACGGCATCAATGCCGGCATGCCGCACGACACTGCGGTCGGCGACTTCGATGCCGCGTTCGCCGCCGGGCCGGTGCGAATCGACGCCACCTATACGACCCCGTACGAACACGTGAACCCGATGGAGCCGCACGGCACTGTCGCCCAGTGGTCGGGAGACCGGCTGCTGATCCATACCTCGACGCAGATGGTCGACACCTGCCAGATCGCGGTGTCGCGCACGCTGAATCTGCCGGCCGAGAATGTGCGCGTGGTCTGCAAGCATGTCGGCGGTGGCTTCGGCTCCAAGGTGCCGACCCATGCCGACGCGATCCTGGCGGCGATCGGCGCGCGCATGACAGGGCGGCCGGTCAAGGTCACGCTGACGCGGCAGCAGATGTTCGCCAACACCAACCATCGCACGGAAACACGCCAGCGCATCCGCCTGGCCGCCGGCCGCGATGGCCGCATGACCGCGCTGGCGCACGACGTCATCGAGCAGACCGCGATGTACGACGAATTCGCCGAGCAGACCGCGGCCTTCACGCGCTCGCTGTATGCGGCGCCTAACCGCCGCACCAGCCATCGGCTGGTGCGGCTGGACCTGCCGCCGTCGGACATCATGCGCGCGCCGGGCGAAGCCCCGGGCGCGCTGGCGCTGGAGTGCGCGGTTGACGAGCTGGCGCATGCGCTGCGAATGGACCCGATCGAACTGCGCATCCGCAACGAGCCGCGCGTCGATCCCGAGCGCAACGTCCCCTTCTCCACGCGCGGACTGGTCGCCTGCATGCGCGAGGGCGCCGATCGATTCGGCTGGTCGCGCCGGCCCACGACACCGGGCAATATGCGCGACGGACGCTGGCTGATCGGCTACGGCATGTCGGCGGCGATCCGGCCCAACTACCTGCAGGCGTCCAGGGCCGAGGTCACGCTGTATCGCGATGCCACCGCCCGCGTGCGGCTATCGATGACCGATATCGGCACCGGCACCTATACGATCCTGACGCAGATCGCGGCCCAATCACTGGGCCTGCCGCTGCAGGCGGTGCTGGTCGAGATGGGCGACAGCGACTTTCCGCCGACACCGGGCTCCGGCGGCTCCTGGGGTGCGGCCAGCACCGGCTCGGCCGTGTTCAATACCTGCGCCGCGCTGTGCCGCCGGCTTGCGGAGGTCGCCGCGGCGGACCGCGCCTCGCCGCTGTTCGGCACCGACCCGGCGCAGGCTCGCCTGGCGGACGGCCGCCTGCATGCCGGTGGCAGATCGGAGCCGGTGGGCGCGCTGCTCGCACGTGCGATGCCCGACGGGCTCAGCGTCACCGGCGAGGTGCAGCGCGGTCCGGAATACCAGACTTATTCGCAGCACGCCTACGGCGCGCATTTCGCGGAGGTCGGCGTCGACATCGATACCGGCGAAATCCGGCTGCGGCGCATGCTGGGCGTGTTTGCGGCCGGCCGCATCCTGAACCCGAAGACGGCGCGCTCGCAGATGATCGGCGGCATGATCTGGGGCGTCGGCGCGGCGCTGATGGAAGAGACCACGGTGGACCCGCGCTACGGCGCCTTCGTCAACCGCGACCTGGCCGGCTACCACGTGCCCGCGCACGCGGACATCCCGGCGATCGACGCGGTGTTTCTCGACGAATACGACGACAAGGCCAATCCGCTCGGCGCCAAGGGCGTCGGCGAGCTTGGCATCTGCGGCGCCGGGGCGTCGCTGGCCAACGCCGTGTTCAACGCGACCGGCATCCGGTTGCGCAGCTATCCGCTGACGCTGGACAAGGTACTGGACGGCATGCAGGCTTGATGGGACGAAGGACAGGCATCGGCATCGGCATCGGCATCGGCATCGGCATCGGCGACGTTAGAATGCAAGGCGCGCAGTGAGCGCCGACGCGGTGAGCGCAAGATCAAGCCGCAAGCCAGCCGAACGCCGAGCGACCGTCATGCCCGTCCACGCCATCGATGCCCGCAATGCATGGGTGCCGCCCCCGGATTCTCCGCAGGCGCGCGCCCTCGCCCATGTCGCCGCACGCAGCCTCGGCGAGCCGATCGACCCGACGCTGCGCGTCACGCTCAATTTCCATCCCGACCGCCTGCACCGCGGCGTGCCGTTCCTGCAGGCGCTTGCCAACGACGGGGTCTATCGCTCGCAGTTCGAGACCGGCACCAGCAATGGCGGACTGACCGCGCACCCCGGCGGCGACCGCTGGCAGTGGGAGAGCCGGCTGTTCGGCGGCGCCTACGATGACGCCGCGCCGGCCGAGCGCCCGAAGTACGGCGCGCTCGATTTCCGCCGCCGAGCCACCGGCGGCTCGCCGCGCTTCGGCTCGGCGCATCTGCGGCTGACCGGCGCGGTGCTGGGCCGCACCACCTTCTGCTATCCGGACAGCGTCTACGAGCCCACCGCGTTCGGTGTGTCCGAGCGCATGGGCTTGATGGCGCTGGCAGCCACGCCGCAGCCCGACCCGCTCGATGACTATATCGAGGCGCAGGTGCACGGACCGGTCGATCTGGCGCGCGATGTCGAGGCGCTGGTGCTCGATCCCTGCTATCGCGGCACCGAAATCGAGGCGATGGCCCGCGCGCTGCCTTGCGCGCTGGAATGGCATGCGGGCTTCCGGCTGTCGGTCGACGAACTGCGCCGCCACCCCGGCTATCGCGGCCCGCGCTACGTCGAACTGGGCTGCGCGCTGGCACGCGGCGGCTGGCTGACGCCCGCGCTGATCGGCGAGGCGGCCCGCGGCGGCAGGCACGACTCTCAGGATCTGAAGAAAGTGTGGCACTGCCTGGCGTGCTTCGGCGACATGGGACTCACGGCCCCTGGTGCCGCCCCTGCCCTTCGGGCGGGCCCCTGAGCTCCTGCGGCTCGACGTAGCGGCCAGGTTTGACAGCCACCGTCCGTTCGGCCGGCTGCTGCCCGCGCAGCGAGCCGTAGCGGTGCGCGTACAGCCAGGTGAATTCCGCCCCGAGCAGGAAGATCTGCGCGGAGTAGTAGACCCAGACCAGCAGCACCACCAGCGAGCCCGCGGCGCCGTAGCCGGACGCCACGCCGGTCTTGCCGATATACAGGCCGATCAGGAACTTGCCGAACGTGAACAGCAGTGCGGTCACCAGCGCGCCGAGCCAGACGTCGGGCCAGCGCACGCGGGCGCGCGGCATGATCTTGTAGATCATCGCGAACCCCGTGGTGATCACGGCCAGGCTGAAGACGAAATCGACGATATGGGCTACCGCTTCTTCCTCTCCGAAGAGCGGCGCCCAACCGCGCGACAGTGCCGCCAGCGCGGCGCTGGCCAGCAGCGAGACGATCAGCAGGAAGCCGATGCCGAGGATCATGCCGAATGACAGCACGCGCGCGCGCAGCAGTCCCCATAGCCCGGAACTCTTCTGCCGTTCCGGCACGCGCCAGATGCGGTCGAGCGCGCTCTGCAGTTCCGCGAATACCGTGGTCGCGCCGATCAGCAGCGTGACCAGGCCGGCCAGCGTCGTCAGCGTGCTGGTCGCCGGCTCGCTGACCGCCGCCAGCATGTCCTCGATCGCCTTCGCGCCCTCGGTGCCGATAAAGCCCTGCAGTTCGGTGACGATGGCCCCGCGCGCCGCCTCGGCGCCGAACACCACGCCCGCCACCGAAATGACGATCAGCAGCAGCGGCGCCACCGAAAACACCGTGTAGTAGGCGATCGCCGCGCCCATGCTGGGCGCGTAGTCGTCGATCCAGGCGCTGACCGTGTCCTTCAGCAGTCCGTAGAGATTACGGACCGCGCCCACCGCGCGGCGCGGCATGGCGGCCTCGCGCTCAGCCCGCGGCCTGGCCGCCGGACCGATCGCCGGCAAACCTGACGGCAAACAGCCGTTCGGTCAGTTCGCGCTCGGGCAGATGCACCAGGTCCTTGTCGACTTCCTCGGTCACCACGTTGGCGACCTGCGCGGGCAGGTGCTTGCGCAGCAGGCCGAGGAAGCGCGGCGCCGCGGCGATGCGCAACTCGTCATAGCGCTGCTTCTGCAGTGCATCGGCCAGATGCTCGGCAACGCGCCGGGCAAAGCCCTCGGCCTCGAGATGCAGTTCGTCCT